>DATIVW010000177.1:0-3016 GCA_035465595.1 Rhizomicrobium sp.
ACCGATCCGGTGCCCGCTTCGCGCTACTACGACCACGGTTATTTCCAGAAGGAAGTGGATCGGGTCTGGAGCCGCGTGTGGCAGATGGCGTGCCGCGAGGAGGAGATCGCGAAGGTCGGCGACTACCAGATCTACGAGATCGTCGGCAAATCCCTGATTGTTACCCGCACCGCGCCGGGCACCATCAAAGCCTTCTACAATTCCTGTCTGCACCGCGGACGAAAGCTCGTGACGCTGCCCGGCAACAAGTCGGAATTCCGTTGCCCGTATCACGGCTTTGCCTGGCATTGTGACGGCAAATTCAAGGACAATCCGATCGCGTGGGACTTCCCGCAATGGAAGGACCGCGACATGTCGCTACCCGAAGCCAAGGTTGCGTCGTGGGGCGGATTTGTGTTCGTCAATTTCGATCTCGACGCCGCCCCGCTAGAGAATGTCATCGGGCCGCTCGCGAGCGATTTCGCGCGCTACGATTTCGAGAACCGCTACAAGGCCGTGCACGTGGCCAAGGTCGTTCGGGCAAACTGGAAAGCGGTGGCGGAGGCTTTCATGGAAAGTCATCACTCCATCACCACCCATCCGCAGATCCTGCCATTCCTTGCGGACGCCAACAGCCAGTACGACCTGCTGAACGACTATGTGAGCCGCCATTTCTCCGCGAGCGGCGTGCCAAGCCCGTTCGTCGCCGGCGTGAACTACAGCGATACCGATATCATCAAGGCGATGGCGGGGCAGGGCGGCGGCACACGGCGGCGCGTGGGCGAAACCGGCGTCGAGGTACCCACTGGCATGACGGCACGCGCTTTCGCTGCCGAGGCCGCGCGCCAGAGCATCTCCGCAGATGACGGCTGGGATTACGCGCAGTGCTCCGATGCCGAAATGATCGACGCGCTCTTGTATAACGTGTGGCCCAATATGAGCTTCTGGGCAGGTTATGCCCCCAATCTGACCTATCGTTGGCGTCCGAATGGACGTGATCCCGAAAGCGCGATCATGGACGTCATGATCCTGAAACGTGTACCGAAGTCGGGCCCACGCCCGTCGCCGGTGCCGGTGCATTTCCTGGGCGAGGACGAGCGTTGGAGCGACGCGCCGGAACTCGGCGGCCTCGCGGGCATCTTCGAACAGGATATGGGCAATCTTCCTTACGTGCAGGAAGGGCTCCGCGCATCCGGCACAGGCGTCGTGCATTTCAGCCGCTACAGCGAAATGCGCATCCGGCAACTGCACCGAATGCTCGATCGCTACGTTGGAACCGACTGAGCGCCGCACGGCGGCCAATAGGACATTCTGTGGAGGCGGGACGGCAAATGGGCAAGCTGGACGGAAAAGCCGCAATCGTTCTGGGCGCAGCTGGAAAGGACAATATGGGCCAGCATATTGCGGCCCGCCTTGCCAGGGAGGGCGCGCGTGTCGTGGTGGCGGGGCGGAATCGCGACGAGCTTGAGCGTTTCGCGAAATCCATCGATGGCGCCGCTGCGACCTGCGACATCACCAGGCGCACCGATCTGGAAGCGCTGGCGTCCTTTGCGAAGGACAAGTACGGCCACGTCGACATCGCGGTGAACGCGACCGGCTGGGGCCTGCTCAAGCCGTTTCTCGAGACCACCGAAGACGAGCTCACCCGGATGATGGACCTTCAGTTCAAGGGTCCATTCCAGTTCATGCAGGTGATGGCCGCGGCCATGGAACGCGGCGGATCCATCATCCAGATCAGCTCTGCGACAGCGACCATCATGCTGAACGATCATGCCGCCTACATGGGAACAAAGGCGGGCATCGACCACGTCGTGCGCTGCGTGGCCAATGAGTTCGGCACGAAGGGGATTCGCGCCAATTCCATTTCTCCCGGTCTCACCGATACGCCGATGACCGCCCAGGCAAGCGCCACGCCCGGACTGTTCGACGCGTTTGTCGCCTGCTATCCGCTGGGGCGCATCGGTACGTCTGACGATATCGCCGCCGCAGCCGTTTGGCTGGCGAGCGACGAATGCTTCATGACTGGCCAGAATTTGCAGGTGAACGGTGGCCTGACGCTCCGGCGCAATCCCACGCGCGACGAAATCCAGGCTTCGGTGATGAAAGCCCTGGCGGGCAAGGCATAGCGGCCATCCGTCGAATAGCGAGGCAGTTCCTCAGCGGACAGCTCTTTCGCCGATCCCGGCATATTGCACATCCGGCCGGGACCGCAGTCGCGCAAGCGTGGCGACCACCTCCTCATCCGTGGTCTGTTCGAAATCGGAGTAGAACCGCCCGACGGCGCCAAAATCGTCCGGGCTTTCGAGGCACACGATCCGGTCAACCTCGCTGCGCAGCATCTCCAGGGTGTCCGGAGCGGCAACAGGCGTAGCAAGCACCAGCAACCTGGGTTCGCGCGCGCGCGTCGCCTGGAGCGCTGCACGCATCGTCGCGCCGGTCGCGATACCGTCGTCAATGACGATCGTTACGCGATTCTTTGGACTCATCGGCCGATGTCCACGAAGATAGAGATCCCGGCGCCTCTCGATCTCCTTCAATTGCCCCGCGCAGACCGTTTCGAATTGCCGCTCGCTGACGCCGGAAAGCCGGATCACCTGCGGGTTGCGGACGATGACGGGCGCGCCGCCATCGACCACGGCGCCCATGGCGAGTTCCGGTTGGTCGGGCACGCCAATCTTCCGGACGAGCAGGATGTCCAGAGGCGCATGGAGCGACAAAGCCACTTCCGCCGCCACCGGAACGCCGCCCCGCGGCAACGCCAGAACGAGGCAGTCCTGGCCTTTGAAGTCCGACAGCGCTGCCGCCAGCTTGCGGCCTGCATCCTTGCGATCGGAAAAAGGCACGACTTCCTCCATCAGCGCCGAGTTTCGAGATGATCTTCAAACCATTGTGCGGCGAGCGCGATCACGCGCTCCATGGTACCCGGCTCCTCGAACAGGTGCGTGGCACCGGGGACGATTTCAATCACCTTCTCGCACCTGAGCGCGGCGAAGGCCTGTTCGTTCAATTCGATCACGCCATAATCCGCGCCGCCGAC
>DATIVW010000178.1:0-26253 GCA_035465595.1 Rhizomicrobium sp.
TCCTGAAAGCCCGGCGCGCGATTTCCGCGCCTGCGAAGGGAGGTGGGCTTAGCGCATCCAAATCTGGAATGCACGGCCTTTCCCAGCCCTATCAAGGGGCCGCACGGTTAATATGTGATTTACTTTTGACGGTTTCGAGGCCCCGCCTTGACCGACCAATCCCCCACCACATGTAAGGCCTGTCGCCCGCTGTCCGGGCCGCATTCTCGGAGTGTTCCATGACCTTTCGACTGCCGCTTTGCGCGGGCGTCTTGCTGCTCGCGTCGTCGTCCGCTTTCGCGGCACCGGTTCTGGACATCGACAACCGCGTCGGCAAGTTCGAGACATATTATGCGCACGCAACGGCGACGCCGATGGATGCCGATGCGCGCTTCAAGCTTTGGCAGGCGGAAGATGGCCTGGCTGCCGTGCCGCCCGGCCCCGATGGCGATGCGATGGCGCGCAAGCTGCTCGACGCTGCCTGGGGCAGATATCCCGCGCTGGTGCCGAAGCTGGACGGGCTGGAGAAGACTGCGGAAGAAACCGCGCGGGCCATGTTCGCGAAGGACAATGAGATCCTCGGCGCGGCGAACGATTCCATCCATACGCGGCTGGTTCTCTATGTCGGCCAATTCGACAACAACGCCTTCACGGTTCCACCGATGGATGGCAAGCCGGCGACGATCCTGATGCCGGTGGAGAACATCAATCTCAAGATCGCGCTGGCGCATGAGCTGACGCATTCGATCGAGCTGCAACTTGTGCCGGTGAAGAACTCCTTCGGCGCGCCCATCGGCGAAACGATGTTCCTGGAAGGTCTGGCGATGCGCACCTCGCAGCGCGCAGTGCCGGGCCTGCCGGATGCGACCTATACATCGATGCCGAACGAGCCGGACTGGATGCCGAACTGTGTCGTGAAGAAAGATGCCGTTCTGAAGGCCATCGTCCCCGATCTCGACAAGAGCGGGCGCGAGATCGCGATGAAATACACTTTCGGCCAGGGCAACACGGGCATGCAGCGCGAAGCTTACTGCGCCGCATGGTTTGTGATGGGCAAGCTTCTCGACAGCGGCAACACGCTGCCGCAGCTCGCGCGGACTCCGGAGGATCGGATGGTCGCGACGATCCGGGCCGCGATGAAGGAACATTAAATCCGCTGACGGCTTTGTGATTGGATCGCTTGCCGCGCCTTGGTTCTGCTAGGCAAAGGCAGACAGGGGATATTGGATGCAGCGACATGCATTGGCGGCGATCTTCGCCGCACTGGCGATTGTGCCGTCCGTCGCATCGGCGGACGATGCCACAGCCGAAACGCAAATGAATGAGGCCGGTATCAGGGCCATCGAAGCGCATTGGGTGCGCGCCTTCCTGACCGGCGACGAAGCCTATCTCGGGTCGCTCCTCGATGCCGATTATGTCTCCGTGAACACCAGGGGCGTGCCGCGCGCGAAGGCGGACATCATTGCGCTGGCGAATAGCATCGCGGCGAAGGGCCCACAGACGATACCGCCGCCGTCACCAAACATGAAGATCGTGGTGCATGGCGACGCCGCTATCGTCACCGATGCGGGCTTCGGCCAGGTGTCCGTGGATGTCTTCCATTACGCGAACGGCGCGTGGCATGCCTGGTATTCCCAGCACACGTCCTTCGCGCCGTCCGATTCGACAAAGAAAACCTGATCAGCCCTTCAGCAATTCCACCAAGGTGGTGCCGAGTGCGGCCGGGTTCGGCGACACGCGGATGCCGGCGCTCTTCATCGCTTCGATCTTGGAATTCGCGTCGCCCTTGCCGCCGGAGATGATGGCGCCGGCATGGCCCATGCGGCGGCCCGGCGGCGCGGTGACGCCCGCGATGAAGCCGACCGTAGGCTTCTTGACCTTGTTGTGCTTCAGGAAGTCGGCCGCGTCTTCTTCGGCGCTGCCGCCGATCTCGCCGATCATGATGATCGATTTGGTTTCCGGGTCCTTCAGGAACATGTCGAGCACTTCGATGTGCTCGGTGCCCTTCACCGGATCGCCGCCGATGCCGACGCAGGTCGTCTGGCCGAGACCGACGGCGGTGGTCTGCGCGACGGCTTCATAGGTGAGCGTGCCGGAGCGCGAAACGATGCCGACGCTGCCGCGCTTGTGGATGTGTCCGGGCATGATGCCGATCTTGCATTCGCCGGGCGTGATGACACCGGGGCAGTTGGGGCCGATGAGCCGCGACTTCGAACCGCCGAGCGCGCGCTTCACCTTCACCATGTCCAGCACCGGAATGCCTTCGGTGATGCAGACGATGAGCGGCAGCTCCGCGTCGATGGCTTCGAGGATGGCGTCAGCCGCGAACGGCGGCGGGACGTAGATGACGGTCGCGTCGCATCCGGTGGCTTCCTTAGCCTGCCGCACGGTGTCGAACACCGGCAAGCCCAGATGCGTGGAGCCGCCTTTGCCGGGCGAGGTGCCGCCGACCATCTTGGTGCCGTAGGCGATGGCCTGTTCGGAATGGAAGGTGCCCTGGTTGCCGGTGAAGCCCTGGCAAATGACTTTGGTGTTCTTGTCGACGAGGATGGACATTATTTCGAGCCCTTCACGGCTTTGACGATTTTCTGCGCGGCGTCGGCGAGGTCGTTGGCGGAGACGATGGGAAGGCCGCTGTCGGCGAGGATCTTCTTGCCGAGTCCGACATTGGTCCCTTCGAGCCGCACCACCAGTGGAACTTTAAGTGAAATCTCGCGCGCAGCGGCGACGATGCCTTCGGCGATGATGTCGCATTTCATGATGCCGCCGAAAATGTTGACCAGAATGCCTTTCACGTTCGGATCGGAGACGATGATCTTGAACGCCGCCGTGACTTTCTCCTTGCTCGCGCCGCCGCCGACATCGAGGAAGTTGGCGGGCTCGCTGCCATAGAGCTTGATGATGTCCATCGTAGCCATGGCCAAACCGGCGCCGTTCACCATGCAGCCGATCTCGCCGTCGAGCTTGACGTAGTTGAGGTCGTATTTCGACGCCTCGACTTCCATCGGATCTTCTTCGTCCAGATCGCGCAGCGCCTGGATGTCCTTGTGGCGGAACAGCGAGTTGTCGTCGAAGTTCATCTTCGCATCGAGGCAGATGACGTTGCCGTCTTTCGTCACCACGAGTGGGTTGATTTCGAGCAGGCTCATGTCCTTCGCCTGGAAGGCGGTATAAAGCGACTGCACCAGCTTGCCGCATTGCTTGGCGGCATCGCCTTTCAGCTTCAGCGCGGTGGCGATGTCGAGGCCGACATAAGGCGAATAGCCGACGGCGGGTTCGATCTGGAAGGTCTGGATCTTCTCCGGCGTCTTGTGCGCCACTTCCTCGATGTCCATGCCGCCTTCGGTGGAGACGATGAACGCCACGCGGCTCGTCGCGCGATCCACCAGCGCGGAGAGATAAAGCTCGCGGTCAATGGCCGAGCCGTCTTCAATATAGAGCCGCTTCACCACGCGGCCGGCGGGGCCGGTCTGGTGCGTCACCAGCGTCATGCCCAGCATGCGCCTGGCTTCTTTCTCCACGTCCTCGATGGATTTCACCACCTTCACGCCGCCGCCCTTGCCGCGGCCGCCGGCATGGATCTGCGCCTTCACCACCCATACAGGCCCAGGGAGTTGCTTCGCCGCCGCCACCGCTTCTTCCACCGTGAAGGCGGGAATGCCCTTGGGAACGGGAACGCCGAAGCCGCGCAGGACTTCCTTGGCCTGATATTCGTGGATGTTCATGGAGACTCCGGACGGTGCGGAAAGGAATGATCGGGCCGCACAATAGCAAGGCATCCTGCCCGCGCAAGGCAAGCAAAGTCGCAGTTTTCGGTTCGGAAATTCAGGCTTTCGCGAACACGGCGCGGGCATTTCCGGCGGCGGCGTAACGCAGCGTCAGGGCTAGCGCTGCAACCATCACCGGAACAGCGACGGGGACAAGCGTCAGCGCGGGCAGGGTGCGGGCGAGGAACGGCATGAGCCACAGCGCCGCGATCATCGATTTCTCATAGGGACGATATCCCCGCGACATGCCGTCGATTGCGAGCAACGCGATGGCGGGCGCCAGCGCCATGAGGTCGTAGTCGAGGCTGTAGGGCGTCGCCAGGAGTGCGGCAATGCAGAGCGATGCGCTCTTGACCGCTTGCGCGACATCGCTGCGCCAGATGCGGAACAATGACACGCCGCAGAGCAGGGTGATCATTCCTTGCGCTGCATAAGCCAGTCCGGTTGATCCGCCCCACATGCGCACCCAGGCGAACATGCTCAGGATTCGATAGAAGCCGGTTCGGCCTTCCTCAAGAACCACGGTGCGCGTGAATTCTTCCGAAGCGGAGAACGAGCGCCAGATGTCCATGCCAAAGAACGCCGTGCAGAGAAGCGACAGGGCGAGGACCGACAATGCGGCTGCACCGATGACGCGCCAGCGTCCGGTGACAATCAGTACCAGCGGGATCATCAACCCGAATTGCGGCTTGTAGGCGAGCAGTCCGAACAGAAGCCCGGCGGCCAGCGGTTTTGTGTCAAGAAACGCAAGCGCGCCTGCCAGCAGTGCGGCCGTGAGAAAACCGTTATGTCCGGCGAGCAGATTCGCGAACACGGCGGGAAACGCGATCGCGAACAGCATCCACTGCGAATTTTCGAGGCTTGCCCGGCAATTGCGCAGCAACAGCGCCATCGCGCCGAGATAAAGCGCGAACGTTACAGCCTGCCAGATGAACAGCGCCGCCAAGTAGGGAAGCTTCGCCAGTGGCGCGGCAAGCAGCAACAGGAACGGCGGATAGTGCCAGCCATAGAACGGGGTCTTCACGCCGAAGATTGCGCGCTCGGCCGCCAGATGCTTCGACGGAACGTAGATGTCGGTCGCGTGTCCGGCATTCGCTTCGACGCCGGCGGCATAGATGTTCGAAAAGTCCGAACCCAGCGGGCGGCCCTGCGCGTCGTTCAGCCCGTGCGCCGTCAGGAGCAGATACGCGATGACGGCGACGTAGCCGATGAGCAGCGCAAAGGCCCAAAGCCGCGCGCGCTCCACCGTCACCCCATCGCCTTCGCGAACATGTTCCCAGAAACGCAAAAATCCGGCCTTCCTTCGGGAAAGCCGGATTTTGCGCGTGTTGCCTTAAGACTTAGTAGCTGCTGGAACCCACGCCGCCGTCCATGGACATGCCCGAGACTTCCGCATCCGACGCCGAGGATTCCGACATCCGGGACGAGGTGGCGCAGACCTGCGTGCGGAACGAGAAGAAGAAATCGCCCGTGCCGTAGAGGCGAAGGTTCGTGCGTTCCGTGCAGTCCTTCACGGGAACCGCCGGCGCGCATTTCAGCATGCCGTCCTTGTAGTGGCGCAAGGCTTCGCCCGGGCCGCAATTCAGCACCGTGCCGCTGGCGTAGGCGCCGGCCATGCCCTGGTCGGACTGGACCATGTCGCCGATGACGACCTTCAACGTCGCACCCGGGATGCAGCGCGCCACTTCGCCTTCATACGCGGACTCGATCCAGGTATCGCGCGTCATGTGGGACGCGGCGAATTCCTGGCCCTCCGCCACGCACACCGCATGGATCGCCTTGACGACGCTGGCTTCCGTCATCTGGCAGGTCTGCTGGGCTTCCACCGCAACCGCGCCGCCGCCATAGCCGCCGCCCTGGTTGATGGTGGTCGATTCCGAATAGGAGCCGCTCGACACATAGGTGTTGGCCGACGCGCTCGCGCCTGCGCTGGCCTGCGCCAGCGCTGCAGCAAACGCCGCCGCTTCGGCATTTCCGCCACCGCCGCCTTTCACGATGACGATGTTCTTGTTGATGCTGATGTTCTTGTTGTCGTTGACGTTCTTGTTGATGTTCACGTTCTTGTTGATGTTGATGTTGATGTTCTTATTGATGTTGTTGTTGATGTTCACGTTGATGTTTTTGTTTTCGTTGATGTTCTTGTTGATATTGATGTTCTTGATATTGTTGATGTTGTTATTGATGTTGATGTTTTTGACGTTGTTGATGTTGTTGTTGATGTTCACCGGCTTGAACACGTTGATGTTCTTGTTGATGAACACCGGTTTTGAAATGTTTACGCCGCCATGGCCGCCCGTCTTGCAGCCCGGGCCGCCGCTCATCCCGCCATAGTTCATGTGCCCGCCGCCATAGGAGGACCCGTTGGCGAAGGCCGGAACAGCCGGCGCGGTCGCTGAGAGGAAGGCGAAGGAAGTCGCAAAAGCGATCAGGGGCTTCAACGTCATGGCATGCTCCTTGGCCTTGCCATGCTGGCCGCGCTCCTCTGAGACGCTGCCTTGAACATTGACAAAGCCTTAATGTCAGACCGTCAATGCTTCACGAACCATGCCACCGGCGGCGGTTTGCGGGGACCGTGATTTGATCCAGAACGATACAGTCTGTCGGCCCGCGCACCACGGCGGTTGCAAATCGTGATCCCGATCTCAGACGACAATCCCACCCGCACCGCGGCGATCGTGAACTGGGCCATCATCCTGGCCTGCGTCGCGGCTTTCATTTGGGAGATTTCGCTGGGGCATCAGCGGGATGCCGCGATCATGATCCTGGGCTTCACGCCCCAGGCATTGTCGGGGCCTGCGCATCGCATGCCCGGCTACATCGCCATCCCGGGGCCGGCGACGATATTTACCTCAATGTTCCTGCACGGCGGCTGGCTGCATATCGCCGGCAACATGCTTTATCTCTGGATCTTCGGAAACAACATCGAGGACGCGATGGGGCATGTGCGCTATCTCGTCTTCTATCTGGTCTGCGGGATTGCGGCGGCGCTGACGATGGCGTTCGCCGATCCCAATTCGCAGATACCGATGGTCGGCGCGTCCGGCGCGATCTCCGGCGTGCTCGCAGCCTATCTGCTCCTGTTTCCGCGCGCCCGCGTCACCGTCATCGTGCCTTTGGGCATCATCTTCTATCCGCTCGTCATCAGCGCGATGTGGGTGATCGGCTTCTGGTTCATCCTTCAGCTCATCAGTGCCGCGTTTACCCCGTTGGGCCAGCCCGGCGTTGCCTTCTGGGCGCATGTCGGCGGCTTCGCGACAGGACTCGTCCTCACGCCTGTCCTCAAATCGAGCCAGTTTCCCCTGTTCGGCGACGTCCGCCGGGGGCCGTGGGGCTGACGGTCCGCGCCTAAGCGCGCGGGATCGTTGAGCAATTCATCCAATCATCCGCCTTGGCATGGGCCATGCTGATTACCCGGCAGCAAGGTTGCGTTTCGTCTCACTGCGAGACGCGGCCGAAATCGAACGCTGGAGCACGTCGCGGCCATGAAGCACAGAAACAGCCATCTGCTGGTGGGTTATTGGAGCCGCCTGCGCAAGGGCCGCGACGTTCCGGACCAGACCGACATCGATCCGCGCTCCATCAAGCGCATGCTCTCGCATGTGTTCATTCTCGAAGCGTCCAATGCAGCGCACCCGGTCTATCGCCTTGCCGGCACCTCGCTTTGCGAGCGTTACGGCAGCGAATTGAAAGGAACGAACTTCCTGTCGCATTGGGATGGCCAGAGCCGCAACGCACTCGCCGCGCTGATGCGCCAGTCGCTGGCGACGCGCCAGCCGATCTGCCTGTCTTCCATCGCATCGACCGCCGATTGCGGCATGGTCGAGCTGGAAACGGTTCTTGCGCCCGTCAGCTTCGGCGACGACGGTCCGACGCGGTTCCTGGGCATGGTTCAGGTGCTGAGCGATATTTCCGTGCTGGGCGGCCGCGCCATTGCCTTCGAGCGCCTGGTTGCGTCGCAGATCGTTTCGGAGAACGAACCGATCTCGGTTCGCGACAATCCTCCGCCGCCCCCGCCGCCGCCGGCGCGCCCGCTGCTGAGCCTGCGCAGCCATCCGCGAGCACCGCATCTTCGCCTTGTCGTGTCGCGTCCGGAAGCGGTTCACTGCGAGATGGACGACGCCATGCTCAATTTGATCGCGGCGCTCGAGATCGTCGCCAAGCCGGCCAATTTGAATCTGGTCTCGAAATCAGTTTGACGGCGGCGAATCCTGCGGCGCCTGCGATTGGGCCGGCGGATTTTCCGGCTTCGTCGGGTGATCGACCGGATCGTTGTGCAGGATGATCCGGTTCATGTTCGCCTTGTCCTGACGCTGCTGCAGATACGGGACTTCGTAGCCCTGGATCTTCGCCGCATAGGCCTCGAAGGCCGCGTCGTCTTCCGGCAGGCGCTTGTCGCACCGGTCCGGCGGCAGATGCCGCTCTTCCTGGCACCACATGTCGAAGTTCATATTGGTGAGGGGAATGGTGCCGGCGGTTTGCGCCTCCGCCCGGCCGAGTGAGACCAGGGCGGCGCAAGCAAAGGCGAACGGACGCAAATCGAATTTCATGGGACCACCTCGGTTCGCACCCTACGCCTGAAACAAACGTTGCGGAAGCGCCGCGGGTTGCGTGTGTCTCTGTTTACGACAAGTCGAGACAGATTTCACACAACCGGATCGCATGGCGCCGTTGTCATGTCGGCGGAGTGGTCGCTATTCGGCGGCGACGGCCCGCGCGCCATCTTCGGCGACGCGCACATGTTCAGGCAGCGGCGCTGCGCGGCCCAGGATCATGTCGGACGCTTTCTCGGCGATCATGATCGTTGGGGCGTTCGTATTGCCCGACACCAGCGATGGCATCACCGAGGCATCCACCACGCGCAGTCCTTCGATCCCATGAACGCGCAGCTGGGGATCGACGACGGCGTCTTTGTCGTGTCCCATCTTGGCGCTGCCGACCGGGTGGTAGATCGTCTCCGCGGTCTTGCGGATGAAGGCGTCGATCTGCTCGTCGGTCCTGACATGCGCGCCGGGCATGAGCTCGGGGCCGCGATAGGCGTCGAAGGCCTTGGTCGCGAACAATTCGCGCGCGATCTTCACGCCTTCGCGCAGCGCGCGGCGGTCTTCCTCTGCTTCCAGATAGTTGGGCTGGATCACCGGCGCAGCCAACGGATCGGCGGACTTGATCGAGATGTAGCCGCGGCTTTCGGGGCGGAGCTGGCAGACATGCGCCATGAAGCCGTGGCGGTCCGCTTTCTTGCGCGTATGGTCGTACATCAGCGCGGTGATGAAGTGGTATTGCAGGTCCGGCGTGTCGAGGTCCGGACGGCTCTTCAGGAACGCGCCGGACTCAAGACCTTGCCCGGTCGCCAGACCGGTGCCGAACAGCATGTATTGCAGGCCGGTCTTCAGCGCATTGAGGGGATTGGCCTGGCTGTAAAGCGTGATCGGCTGGCTGGACTCGTACTGGATCGAGCAATCCAGATGGTCCTGCAGGTTCTTGCCGACGCCTTTGAGGTCGAGCACGACCGGAATGTCGAAGCGCTTGAGAATGTCCGCATCACCGATGCCGGAGAGCAGCAGGGTCTGCGGCGAGTTCACCGCGCCGCCCGACAGGAGAACCTCGCGGGTGGAGATCGCCTGGACCTTCTTCTTGTCCTGGACGTATTCGACGCCGGTGGCGCGCTTGCCCTCGAACAGGATGCGCGCGACATGGGCGTTGGATTCGATCGTGAGGTTGGGACGCGAAACGATCGGCGTGAGATAGGCCGACGCTGCACTCCAGCGCTTGCCGTCCTTGATCGTCAGTTGATACGGCCCGAAACCTTCCTGCTGGAAGCCGTTGAAGTCTTTCGTTGCGCGATGGCCCGCATCGATACCGGCCTGGATGAAGGCGCCGAACAATGGGTTGGTCGAGCGTCCGTTGGAGACGTGGAGCGGTCCATCCTTGCCGTGGAAATCGTCGCCTCCGTTTTCGTTCGTCTCGGCGCGCTTGAAGTAGGGCAGCACATCGGCGAAGGACCAGCCTTCATTGCCCATCTGCCGCCAGTGATCGTAATCGCGCGCATGTCCGCGGATGTAGATCATGCCGTTGATCGAGGACGATCCGCCCCAGCCGCGTCCGCGCGGCCAATAGAGCTTGCGGTTGTTCAGGTGCAGCTGGCCTTCGGTGTCGTAGTACCAGTTGTGCGGATTCTTCTTGCCGATGAGCGCGGGGATTCCGGCCGGCATGTGAATCATCATCGATTTGTCGCGCGGTCCCGCTTCGATCAGCAGAACCTGGTTGTTCGGGTCCGCCGACAGACGGTTGGCGAGCACGCAGCCCGCGCTGCCCGCACCGATGATGATGTAGTCGAACGCCTTCATGGTCGCTTCCCAGTGCCCGCCATTCTTGAGCCCAGACTAGCGCAAAGATGACGCCTGTGTCGCGTATTTCGCGAGAACGTGACCTTACGGCACGAGCGTCACGACAGCCCGGCGGTTTTTCGGCTCTTTCACGCCATCACCGGTCTGCACCGCCAGGTCGTTCTCGCCCACGCCCGAAACGCTGATGGCTTCGCGCCGCGCGCCCATGTCGACCAGGGCTTCCTCCACGACGTTGGCGCGCTTGACCGAAAGGTGCTGGTTGTAAAAGGCCGAGCCGGACGTGTCGGTGTGGCCCACGATGGTGATGCGCGACTGGCCACCGGCGCGTGCCGTGGCGATCGCCTGTTGCAGGGTCGTGAGCTGCTCGGCTTTCAGATCCCAGGAGTTGAGATCGAAATAGACCTGATAATCCGTGGCCGGCGGCGGTGCCGGCGGTGCGGGCGGCGCCGGGTTGAGTTCGTGCTCAAGCTGGGCGAGCGCCGCGTCGAGCCCGCGGCGGCATTGCGCGGACGCGTTGCGAAGTCCGTCCACGCGCGCGTCCATGATCCAGCAGTCATATTCCACCTGTGCGCGGGCGGCGTCGGCGGGGAATTTCCCGCGGCCGTCTTCCAGCGCCTTCAGCAGCCGGTCGCGCATCGTGGCGGCGTCCGCGTTTCCATCCGGCGCCGGCTCGGGCAGCACTTCCTGGCCTTGGGCCGCATCCAGGCCCTTTTGCGCAAAGGCCGTCACCAGATCGCCCACGTCCATTGCGGAGTTGTCCTCGGCGCCGCTGCTGGCGTCGAATGCCGTGCTGGCGGAATCGCCTTCATCGCCGAAGGAATGGGCGAGGTAGGAATAGTCCTTGTAGAGCTCCTTGGAGAAATCCGATCCGGACGGCTGCGCTTGGTCGAGGTCGTCCAGCAGGCCATTGCCGGCACAGGCGGACAGTGCGAGCGCTGCGGCCACCACGGCGATACGCACAAAGCCGGTGCGGAAAGAGGCGAGCGTCATTGCCGGGATTCTCCTGCTGAACGGATAGAGCCGGTTCCGGACGGAACCGGGAATTTGCCGGTCGATCCTATAGCCTGCGTCGCCCCGGAGGTTAAGCCCCGGCCGGTAACCTTCGATTAAGTATGACGGCAGGCCTGCGGCGGTAACCTCCTGTTGACCCTTAAAGCCTAAAACAGTGCGACTGAATCCGGAGTCCGCCCTTTTCGGGTGGGGCAGAGTATGGCGGCAGACAAGGACGAACTGGTCGCGAAAGCCCGTGCGGAACGCCGGCGCTACAAGCGCGTGCCGGTTGCGCTCTCAGGCCGGCTCTTCGTCCCCTCCGAGAGCCGCGAAGCGCACTGCAAGATCGCCGACATGTCGCCCGGCGGCGCGCACATCGCATGCGAGATCGTTCCGCCGCAGGGCGCGCATGTCGTCGTCTACATCGACGGCTTCGGCCGCTTCGAAGGCATCGTGGCGCGCCCTGCCGAGGGCGCGTTCGGCATCCAGTTCAATTGCTCGCAGCACAAGCGCGAGCGCGTCGCCGAGCAGCTGACGCTGTATCTCAATGGCGGCACTCTCGGTGAATCCAGCTTGCGCCGTCACGATCGCGAACCCACCAAGGGCCT
This sequence comes from Rhizomicrobium sp., assembly GCA_035465595.1. Lineage (GTDB taxonomy): Bacteria > Pseudomonadota > Alphaproteobacteria > Micropepsales > Micropepsaceae > Rhizomicrobium. The sequence continues at coordinate 11,689 of DATIVW010000178.1, forward strand.
CGCGCGGTTCACCCGCGCCAATGGCGAAGTGGTCAATTGCGAAGTACTGGACCTTTCGCTCTCCGGCGTCTCGCTGGCGACGGATGTGCGTCCGCCCGTGGGCGAATTCGTTCTCATCGGGCAGATGGCAGGCCGTGTCGCCCGTCATCACGAAACCGGCATCGGCATCGAGTTCGTGGCACAGGAAAAGCCGGTCGCCGAACCTGCCAAGCCCAAGCTCTTCGTCGCGCGCTAGGCTTTCTTCTTTTTCGCTCTGGTGGTCTTCGGCGCCTCTTCGAAGCCAAGGCTGACGCGCAGCTTCTTCGTCAGGCCCGCCGCAATCATCCGGTAAGAGCGCTCCAGATAGGCCTTGAGCTCGCGGTCTTTCAATGCCGACAAACTTTCCAGCGTCACCCATTTGTTGCGCGCCATATAGGGCGCCGGGATGATGCCCCGCTGCTGCGTCAGGATGTCGAAGCTGGGTTCGCCGGCCTTGAACGTAAGCCCCGGCGCGGCGTCGCCGGATCCCCCGACGATGGCGAAAACCTTTCCGCCGATCTTGTAGACGTGGTGATCGCCCCACTGCACGACCATGGTCGTGTTCTTGAGCGATTTCAGGAATTTCTCGACGTCCTTGTAAGTCACTTGCGCAGCGGCTCTGCGATGCCAAGCGTGCGGCGCGCGCGAGCGCGATGATCGTCGGTGATGTGCCGCGAGACGAGGCCGATTGCCATCGCCAGCACCGCGGCGTCGTCGGTGAAGCCGAGACCGGCGAGGAAATCGGGAATGGCGTCGAACGGAACGACGAAATAGGCGAGCGCCGCGAACAGCACGCCCTTTACCCGGGAAGGAGTTGCCGGATCGACGGCGCAGTAATAGGCAGCGGCCAGGTCCTCGGCGAACGGAATGTGTCCGGCGAGCTTGCGCAGCTTCTGCCAGAAGCTTCTTTCGACGATGCGTTCGTTGCGCGCGATCACCGCGGGCAATTGATAGGCGGCGGGATTGGGAAGATCGCTCTGCATGGGCATATTATCGATCATGCCGGTCCGGCGGAAAAGTGGCAGTTATGACGTGATAGGTCATTGCGCCGGATTTTGCCCGAACCCAGAATTTCGGAAAACGCAGGAAATCAGCCATGATCGATATCGCCTCGCTTCGCCAGCCGCTCGCCACAACCCTCGGCATAGAAATCATCGAGGCTACGAAAGAGAAGGTGGTGGGCCGCCTGAAGGTGCGTCCGGAGATCTGCACCTCCGGCCATATCCTGCATGGAGGCGCCATCATGGCGTTCGCCGATACGCTTGGCGCCACCGGCGCATTCCTCAATCTTCCTGAAAACGCGGGAACGACAACTATCGAAAGCAAGACGAACTTCATCGGCGGCGCAAAGGAGGGCACGACCGTCACCGGGGAATCCACGCCCGTGCATGTCGGGCGGCGCACCAGCGTCTGGACCACGAAAATCCTGCGCGAAGACGGAAAACTCGTGGCGATCGTTACGCAAAGCCAGATGGTTCTTACCTGATCCTTGCCGCCGCGTCAGACTAGGCGAGGCACGGGCTTACCGCTAAGAGTCGGTCGGCTCTTCAGGGAAGGACAGATCATGGAACTCAGTTCGAAAGTCTCCGCAGTCATCACCGGCGGTGCATCAGGTCTTGGCGAAGCCACCGCGCGCCTGCTCGCCAAGAGCGGCGTGAAGGTCGCGCTCTTCGACCTGCAGAAGGACAAGGGCGAGAAGGTCGCCTCCGAAATCGGCGGCGTGTTCTGCGAAGTGAACGTGACGAACGATGAAAGCGTTGCGGCAGGTTTCGCCAAGGCGCGGGCCGCCAACGGCCAGGAGCGCATCCTCGTGAACTGCGCCGGCACCGGCAACGCGGTGAAGACCGCCTCACGCGACAAGAAGACGGGCGAGATCAAGTTCTTCCACGCCAAGGATTTCGACCGCATCATCCAGATCAATCTCGTCGGCACCTACCGCTGCATCGCGATGTCGGCTGCCGGCATGCTGACGCTCGATCCGTTGGAAGGCGGCGAGCGCGGCGCGATCGTCAACACCGCGTCTGTCGCGGCGCAGGACGGACAGATCGGCCAGGCGTCTTACACGGCGTCGAAGGCAGGCATCAACGGCCTCACGCTGGTCGTCGCGCGCGACCTCGCGCAGGAAGGCATCCGCTGCAACACGATCATGCCGGGCCTTTTCAACACGCCGCTTCTGGCCGGCGCGCCGGAGCAGGTGAAGCAGGCGCTCGGCGCGCAGGTGCCGTTCCCGCCGCGTCTGGGCAATCCGCCGGAATACGCTTCGCTCGCGGTGCAGATGATCACCAACGGCTATTTCAACGGCGAATGCGTCCGTCTCGACGGCGCTATCCGCATGGCGCCGCGCTAAAGCCATACCGCGGCGACGTGATAGAATGCCCTCGCCTGAATCGGGCGGGGGCATTTTCTTATGGACGGCAACGACATTGCGGCATGGCAGGGATTCTTCGGGATCCAGGCGCAGGTTGGCGCGACACTGGCCGGTCTTCTCTTCGTCGGCCTCACCATCAGCCTGCAGCACCTGATCGGCGCGCGCGGCTATCTCTCACGCGGCTTCACCGCGCTGGCGCTGCAGTTCGAGATCCTGGTAATCGGGATCTTCGGCCTGGTGCCGGAACAATCGCCGCAGGCCCTGGGCCTCGAACTCATCGCAGCGGGCGCCATTGTGCTGGCCGGCACGCAGACCTTCGCGCACTACTTTCCGGAGGACGAGAATTCCAAGGTGCTGTCCGGCGCGGGGCCACTCGTCACGCGCACGTTGCTGATCGGGACATCGACGCTCGCGCCCGTCATCGCCGGCGCATCGCTCGTCAATGGCTGGCCGGACGCGCTTTACTGGCTCGTCCCGGCCACGATTGCCGCCGTCTATCTGTCGATCGGCTATGCTTGGGTCTTCGCGGTGGAGATTCCCCGCCGGGCCGAACAGGAGCGCAAGGACCTCTAGTGCGCCGACAGTTCGTGGATCTGGCTGTTGGCGAGTGTCAGCTTGGCAATGGACAGATCGCCGTGCCGCTCCAGCTCATCGAGGAATGACCTGGTACGCGCCAGGGCATCGGCATGGCGTTCCGCCCATGCGTCGGCGGCCTGCGAGCCTTCGGCGCGGGTGCGGTCGATCTTGTCGTTCTCGAAGCCTTCCAGAACATGCGCCGTGAGCGATCGCTGGCCGGCGAAAAGATCGTCGATGATCCGCCGGATCGCGAGACGATCCCAATGCTCCGTCGCGGTGATGCGCTGGGCAAGACCGCGCAGCCGGTCGATGCCCACGATCGCGCCGATGGCGAAATAGGCACCGGCGACCAGGTCGACATCTAGCGCACGCGTATTGGCGAGCTGCACGATTTCCGGCGCGGTGTTCCACAGCGACAGCGCGGCGACATCGTCCGCCACGTCTTCCGGCACGCCCGCGGCCACCAGTTCCCTGATGCGGCCGACGGTGTCGTCCATCTCGTAGGGTGAGACCAGCGAGGAATAGGTACCGCGCAGCGAGTCCACGCCCTTTCGATAGCGCGTCACGGTTTCGCCGATGCCGGCATTGGCCGGAACGTTGACCAGGAACCACAGGCCCAGGCGGCGCAGCAGTTCGGCAACGCTGGCATACATCGTCGTCTGCACATCGGCGTGGACCTTCTTGTCCAGCACATCGATGCGCACGTTGAGCGCCTCCAGGTCGAACGCACCCTCCGCGATCACGAAGGCGCGCGCCACGCGCGCCGCCGGCGCGCTGGAGACTTCCTTCACGCGATGGATGAACACCGGTCCCGCAAGGTTCACGATACGATTGGCAAGCATCGTCGAAATGATCTCGCGGCGGAGGCGATGCTGCTTCAGTTCCGCGGGGAAGCGATCGACAACAGCCTTCGGGAAATACGACGCGAGCGCGGTCGCGAAATAGGGATCGTCCGGCAGGTCGCTGGCCAGAATCTCCGCATCCAAGTCCAGCTTGGCGTAGGCGAGCAGCACCGCCAGTTCGGGGCGCGTCAAGCCTTTGCCTTCCTGCCCGCGTTTGCGCAGTTCTTCGTCGGTTGGCAGGAATTCCACCGCGCGATCCAGTTTGCCGCGTTTTTCCAGGTCGCGCATGAAGCGCGCCTGCGCGTCGAGATCCTTTGTGCCGCGCGATTGCGACACCGACAACGCCTTGGTCTGCTCGTAATTGTCGGCAAGGACCAGCGCCGCCACGTCGTCTGTCATCTGCGTGAGCAGTTCATCCCGCGCCTTGGCCGAGAGCTCGCCGCGGCGCAGGGGATTGCTGAGCAGTATCTTCAGGTTCACTTCGTGATCGGAAGTGTCGACGCCGGCCGAATTGTCGATGGCATCGGTGTTGATGCGCCCGCCCTTGAGTGCATATTCCACGCGGCCGAGTTGGGTTGCGCCCAGATTGGCGCCTTCGCCCACGACCTTCGCGCGGATGTCCGCACCGTTGATGCGGATGGCATCGTTGGCACGATCGCCCACATCCAGATTGGTCTGGCTCGATGCCTTCACGTAGGTGCCGATGCCGCCGAACCACAGAAGGTCCACGTCGGCCCTGAGCAGTGCCTTCATCAGTTCGGACGGCGTCGCTTTGTCCGCGGCGATGCCGGCGAGCTGCTTCATCTCCGGCGAAAGCGGGATTTCCTTCACCGTGCGCGCGAATACGCCGCCGCCCTGGGAGATGAGAGACTTGTTGTAGTCAGCCCAGCTGGAGCGCGGCAGCTCGAACATGCGCGCGCGTTCCTTCCACGAGCTTTCCACGTCCGGGTTCGGATCGATGAAGATGTGACGATGATCGAAGGCGGCGACGAGCTTTGTCGCCTTCGAGAGCAGCATGCCGTTGCCGAACACGTCGCCAGACATGTCGCCGACGCCCACGGTCGTGAACGGCTCGCTCTGGATGTCGCGGCCCTGTTCGCGGAAATGGCGCTTTACCGCTTCCCACGCGCCGCGCGCGGTGATGCCCATCTTCTTGTGGTCGTAGCCATGGCTTCCACCGGAGGCAAAAGCGTCGCCCAGCCAGAAGCCGTGCTCTTCGGCGATGCCATTGGCGATGTCGGAGAAGGTCGCCGTGCCCTTGTCGGCGGCGACGACGAGATAAGGATCGTCCTGGTCATGGCGCACCACGTTCTCCGGCGGCACGACGCTGCCATCCGGGTGGATGTTGTCGGTGAGGTCCAGAAGCCCGTTGATGAAGATCTTGTAGGCTGCGATGCCCGCCGCCTGCACGTCCTCGCGCGTGGCGTTCACCGGCAGCTGCTTGGGATAGAAACCGCCCTTCGAGCCCACCGGCACGATCACGGCGTTCTTGACCTGCTGCGCCTTCACGAGGCCCAGCACTTCGGTGCGGAAGTCTTCGCGCCGGTCCGACCAGCGGATGCCGCCGCGCGCCACGCGTCCGAAGCGCAGATGCACACCCTCCACCTCTGGCGAATAGACGAAGATCTCCACCAGGGGGCGCGGCGCCGGCAATTCTTCCAGCTTCTGCGAATCCAGCTTGATGGCGACATAGGATTTCGGATTGCCGCTCTTGTCGGGCTGATAGAAGTTCGTGCGCAAGGTACAGTCGATGATGTTGCGCAGGCGGCGGATGATGCGGTCGTCGTCAAGGATCGGCACGTCGTTCAGCGCCGCGTCGATGCGGCCATGGATCGCCTTGGCGGCCTCTTCGCTGCCCTTCTGGTTGGGATCGTTGCGCACCGCGAACAGCTCGACCAGAAGGTTTGCGATGTCGGGATTCCGGAACAGCGCCGTCTCGATGTAGTCCTGGCTGAAGTTGAATCCGGCCTGGCGCAAATATTTCGCCGCCGTGCGCAGGATCGTCACGTCGCGCCAGGACAGCCCCGCCGCGATCACGAGCTTGTTGAGGCCGTCGCTCTCCGCCGCGCCGGACACGATCGCCTGGAACGCATCCTCCAGCGGCGCCTTCTGGCTGGAAAGATCGGCCGGGCCGTCATCGGCGCGCTCCATCAGGAAGTCGAGCACGGCGGCATCGCCATTCCAGCCGTCGCTGGTTTCCAGCGCCACGGGATAGGAGTCCTCCGCGATCACCCGGAAGCCCAGATTCTCGAACACCGGCAGTGATGCCGACAGCGGCAGCACGGGACCGAGCACGTAAAGCTTCAGCCGCATCGCGTTGTGCGCGTCACGCGGCAGCCGGTAGGCGCGGGCCTGGATGGCGGGATTGCGGTCGGCGCGGGCGAGCGCTTCCAGCTCGGCCAGATCGGTCACCGCCACTTCCGGCGAGAAGGCATCGCGATAACGCGCCGGAAAGCCGGTTGCGTGGCGCTGGAACATGCGATGGCCGTCCGCCTCGCCATGCCTCGCGGTCAGCGCGGCGACGAAACCGTCATCCCAGGTGCGGATGGCGTCGCGGATCTGCGCTTCGAGCTGGTGCACGTCCACATGCGGGCGCGGGCCTTCGTTGCGGCCGACGATGAAATGCACGCGGGCGAGAAGCGAGTCATCCAGCGTCGGCGTCGCCGCCGACATGCGCCCGTTGAACGCCTTGGCAAGGATCGCGTGGATGCGCTCGCGCGACTGGGTGTCGTAACGGTCGCGCGGCACGAAGACGAGCGCGGAGACGAAACGGTCGAAGCGGTCGAAGCGCAGGAACACGCGCACCTTCGGCCGCTCGCCCAGTTGCAGGATGCCGAGCGCGGTTGCGTAGAGTTCGTCTTCGTTGACCTGAAAAAGCTCGTCGCGCGGATAATTGTCGAGGATATGGGCCAGCGCCTTGCCATCGTGGCTGTCCGGCGCGAAGCCCGCGCGGTCCAGCACGTGCTTCACCTTCGCGCGCAGAAGCGGGATCTCGCTGGGGCGGCGGCTGTAGGCTCCGGACGTGAACAGGCCGACGAAGCGATGCTCCCCGGCGAGCTTGCCGTCGGCGCCGAACATCTTCACGCCGACGTAATCCATGTGCACGCGGCGATGCACGACGCTGCGCTCGTTGGATTTTGTGATGATGAGCGGCGTCGCCTGTTCGAGGAAGGCGCGGATTTCCGGCGTCAGGACCGAGCGGCTCTCGCCGCGCTGCACGACTCGGGCGCTGGCATCCGACAAAACGCCAAGGCCGCTCTGCGCGATCGGTTCGAGTTTGCCGTTTTCGCCGGCGCTGTAGGAATAGTCGCGCGCGCCGAGGAAGGTGAAATGGTTGTCGCCGAGCCAGTCGAGGAAGGCGAGGCTTTCCTTCACCTCTTCGCTGTTGGCGTGAAGGGGCTGGGCGCGCAGCGCCTTCACCGTCTCGGCAAGATGGGTCCGCATCTTCTGCCAGTCGCGCACGGCAAGGCGCACCTGTGCGAAGACGCCTTGCGTATTTTCGATGAGCGCCGCGGCGCGCTCGCCTTCGACCACGCCGTCGAGGATCAGCACGATGACGCTTTCACGGATGGCGTCGGCCTTGCCGACGCGCGTGCCGTCCGCACCGCGCGCCACTTTCACGATGGGGTGGAACAGCGAGGCGACGCGCACGCCCTGTGCGTTCAAAGCTGCGCTCAGCGAATCGAACAGGAACGGCATGTCGTCGTTCACCGCGACGAGCACGCTCTCGCTGCGCGCGCCGTCCGTGTCCTGCGCGTTGAAGGAGAAGACGTCGACCAGCGTCGTCCCGGGCATGCGCCTGGCCGAATTCTGGAAGACGAGCGAGGCCAATGCGGCCAGCGACTCCGGTGCATAGCGCGCGATGTCCTCGGGCGGTGCGCCTGCGAACAGCGCGTCGTAGAATTGGATGAGCGCCTGATCGGTCGTCTTGAGCAGCTTGCGCCCGGCAGCGATGCGGCTGTGCGCGTTGTTTTCGTCGGCTTGGGATACGCGCGCGGCGTCGGCTGAATCCGTGCCGACGTCTTTCAGGGCTTTAGAGCTCATGGTCTTCCACAGGGCGGGGCGCGAAACATCGCGCGGGAAACGCGGCACACAACCTTACCGGCGATGCAAAACAATGGCGTTAACACCGGCTTGTTCGCGGCTCGCAACTTAGGCCCGGAATGAACGCGCCGGAAGGCAGAAATATGGCTAGGCGAGGGAGATGCGCGTGGGCTTCGCGGCAGGGGGAACGGACGCGGAAAAGCGCCCGGCCCAGAAAATTGCGCCGCCCACCACCGCGCAGGCAATAAGCACAAAAGCCGCCGCCAGCGGGCCTTCCGGAAGTGGCCGCAGCACGGCGGCGAAGGCGCTCAGGCCTGCAGCGGGCGCAAGGAAGGCCAGCGAAATTTCGCGTGTGCGCAATGTCACAGCCATGATCGCGGGAACCGCCGCTGCGAAGATGGCAAGCGCCAGGGGCGGCGTCTGCGGACCCAGCGCCAGATAGGCGCCGGCGCCCCAGGCAAAGCCCGCATAGACCGCGATGGCGTTCAGGTCGTAGGCGAATTCGCGCAGGATCCCGCGCTCGAAAGGCTGCTGGATCGCGCGCGCGTAGTTGCGCGCCATCGCGCCGATGCCGATCAGCATCAGCACCAGCCACACCGCCGGCTCGGCGATGGGCATGGTACCGCGCGCCAAAAGCACGGTGAGCAGCGTGGCGACGGCCAGCGCGGTGGCGGCATAGGATGTCCGTCCCAGAAGATTGGCGAGCAGCGCGGTTTCGCGCGCTTCATCGTGCAGCAACGCCAGTTGTGCGATGCCCATGGGCGCCGCCGCGAGGTCCTCGCGCGTTCTGGGCGCCGCATCGCGATCGGACGTGATCAGGGGAAGGGCCATCGGTATCTCGCCAAGGTTGAACCGCAACGCCCCTACGCTCGGCTTTCAGCATTAAGAATGCGTTAATCACGCCCAGCGCACCGATTCGTTCCCCATTTTGCTGCGATCCCAAGCCGATGCGAAGCGCCATTCTCTACGACCTGGAATTCACGGCCTGGGAAGGCTCGATGGCGCGGCGCTGGCTCGCACCCGGTGAATTCCGTGAGGTCGTGCAGATCGGCGCGGTGAAGATCGACGCTGCCACGCTCCAGACCATCGCAGAGCTGAACCTGCTGGTGCGGCCGCGGCTGAACACTGTGCTGTCGGACTATCTCCAGTCCCTGACCGGCATCACCAACGCGATGCTCGCGGAAAAGGGCATGGATTTTCGCGCCGCTTATGACCGCTTCATCGCCTTTGCCGGCGATGGGCCAATCGTGTCGTTCGGACGCGACGACATCGTGCTGACGGACAATCTTGCGCTCTATGGCATCGGCGATGCGCCCGCGCTGCCGGTTCACCGCAATATCGCGCCCTGGCTGAATGCGCAGGGCGTAGCGACCAAAGGCCGTCATTCCAGCGACGTGGCACGCCTTTGCGGCGTTGCATTTCACGGACGCGCGCATGATGCCCTCGACGACGCCCGTTCGCTTGCGGCCGGCGCGCGCGCGCTCATCGCACGCGGCGCGCACAACATGTTTTTGGACGCCACAACATGAGCGACGCCGACAGGATCATTCGCCTGCTGAAACTCAAGCCGCATCCCGAAGGCGGCTGGTACCGCGAGACATTTCGTGACCCGGGCCGAAAGCGCGCGCATTCCACGGCGATCTATTTTCTGCTGGCGAAAGGGCAGGCCTCGCGCTGGCATCGCGTCGATGCCGCCGAAGTCTGGCACTGGTATGCGGGCGCGCCGCTCGAACTGTTGATCGCAAGCGACCGCGCGAAGCCGAAGCGCCACATTCTCGGAAGCAATCTGGCGAAAGGCGAGCGCCCGCAGGTCGTCGTGCCGCCCGGGCAATGGCAGGCGGCCCGTTCGCTCGGCGCTTACACCCTTGTGGGCTGCACGGTCGCGCCGGGATTCCTGTTCGAGAGGTTCGAGCTCGGCGAAATGCCTAGTGCTTGGGAAAAAGCGAGCCCAACGCCCGCGCGATCGCGCGCGAAGACGCGCGCCCCTCATAGCCGCGCGCGGGATTGAACGTCACGGTCAGCGTCCTGGCTTTCAACAGAAGCGTCGGCTTTACGGCGGCTTCGATCATGACGTTGTCGACACGGTGCGCGATCGCCTCGCGCCCGGCGGCGTTGTAGCTGAAACGGTCCAGCCCGCGGACGGCGTTCTCCATCGTGTCGAAGGCAAGCGCGCGCATCCCGGCGTTGCCGGCCAGCGCCTGCCAGTCCGCGGTGACGCCGAGACGCAATCCGCGTGTATAGGCGAGATGCTGGGTCTCGTCCTCGGCCGCGTTTTGCATGTCGGAGAGAGACACGTTCGGTGGCGCCGGATCGGTCGCGTCGCCCGTGCGTACCGCGGGCAAGCCGGTCGGCGCGCTGTCGGTGTAGAGCGTCATGCCGCCCCAACCCGCCACCTGCAGAGCGGTTTCGCCGGAATCGTATTTCAGGATACGCCCGCCCAGCGATGCATGGCCGGTGTAGAGAACGAATACTTCCGGATTGCTGTCGAAGCGCAGCAGGAAATTGTCGCCGTCGTTCACGAGCGTGAAGCGCACATTGTCGCCGGCGAGATATTCGCCGGGCTTCACTTCACCAAGCCGTTCGAGCGACAGCCTTCCGCCGAACACATCCTGTGCGTACGCCGGAACGGACGCGCTCGCAAGAATGAGCGTTAGGATGGCAATGCAGAGCCTGGCCATTGCGCCGGTTGTTTCTCTTTAATCTCGCCTCGCGCGGGAACATCCCGTGCATGCCCCCTCAGGCCGGGCGGAATATCGAAAACGAATAGGGCAATATTAAGGAGTGAAAGACTTACAGATCGTCAAAGCGCCGGCCGCGCCTTGCGCGGCACTCAAGCAAAAAGGCGCGGCTGTGGTCCATCAAAGATCATCGAAGCGCCCGCCGCGGCCTTTTCCTTCGGCAAAACGGCTTGCGCCTCTCACGGCTTCACCGCTGCGCAAGGTCTCCATGCCGTATTTGAGTTCATTCGCCATCGCGTGGACATAATCGAGATCGAACTGTTCGTACACGGATGAACGGTCGCCGCGCATGCAGGTCTGCGGAAAGCGCGCGATGTCCTGCGCCAGTTTCTGTGCTTCCTTGCGGGCCTCGCCCTTGGGCACCACGCGGTTAGCAAGTCCCATCGCGAACGCTTCCATCGCGCCGACGGGGCGGCCTGTCAGGATCATGTCGAGCGCGCGGCTTTGTCCGATGAGGCGCGGCAGGCGCACGGTGCCGCCGTCGATCAGAGGCACGCCCCAGCGGCGGCAAAAGACGCCGAACACCGCATCGTCTTCGGCCACGCGCATGTCGCACCACAAGGCGAGCTCCAGTCCGCCCGCCACCGCATGGCCCGACACCGCCGCAATCACGGGCTTGGAGAGGCGCATGCGCGTCGGACCCATCGGCCCGTCGCTTGCAAGCGGCGCCATCCTGTCCGGGTCGATCCGCGTCACCTGGTTGCCGCGCCCGTCGGCCACGCCCTTGAGGTCGGCACCGGCGCAGAACGTTCCGCCTTCGCCGCACAGGACCGCGACGCGCGCATTGTTATCGCTCTCGAATTCGGCGAACGCGGCGGCCAGCGCATCGGCCGTCGGCCGGTCCACGGCGTTGCGCGCTTGCGGCCGATTTATAATGACGGTGGTCACCGGACCGTCGCGTTCCACACGCACGAGCATGTTGCCGTCCTTATTGTCGCTCATGGCCCGTTTCTCCTTGGCAGGAACAGTGAATCTGACTAAACCACGGGCAAATTCCAGCCTTCGCTTTTCCCCGCGAGAGGACTTTCCCCGTGACCAGCCAACTTGACAGTTTCAAATCCCGCCGGAGCCTTTCGGTGGGCGGCAAAACCTATGCCTATTTCAGCCTCGCCGCTGCGGAAAAAGCGGGCCTGAAGAACATCGCCAGGCTTCCCTATTCGATGCGCGTGCTGCTCGAGAACCTGCTGCGCCACGAAGACGGCAAGACGGTGAAGGCCGAAGACGTCAAGGCGATCGCGGCCTGGGTGAAGGATCGCAAGTCCGACCGCGAGATAGCGTTCCGCCCCGCGCGCGTGCTGATGCAGGATCTGACCGGCGTTCCCGCGGTGGTCGATCTGGCGGCGATGCGCGATGCGATGAAGGCGCTGGGCGGCGACGCGGAGAAGATCAATCCGCTCGCGGAAGTGGATCTTGTGATCGACCATTCGGTGATGGTCGACAATTTCGGCACCCACCGCTCGTTCAAGCAGAACGTGGAGATCGAATATCAACGCAACACCGAGCGCTATCAGTTCCTGCGCTGGGGCCAGCAGGCCTTCGCGAATTTCCGCGTCGTGCCGCCGGGCACCGGCATCTGCCACCAGGTGAACCTGGAATATCTCGCGCAGACGGTTTGGACGCGCAAGAAGAAGGAAGGCAAGAAGACCGTCGAATACGCGTTCCCCGACACGCTCGTTGGCACCGACAGCCACACCACGATGGTGAACGGCCTTGCGGTTCTCGGCTGGGGCGTCGGCGGCATCGAAGCGGAAGCGGCGATGCTGGGCCAGCCGATCTCCATGCTCATTCCCGAAGTCATCGGCTTCAGAGTCAGCGGCAAGCTGCGCGAAGGCGTCACCGCCACCGACCTCGTGCTCACCGTCACGCAGATGCTGCGCAAGAAAGGCGTGGTCGGAAAGTTCGTGGAGTTCTACGGCCCCGGCCTCGACGAGATGGCGCTGGAAGATCGCGCGACCATCGCCAACATGGCGCCGGAATACGGCGCCACCTGCGGCTTCTTCCCGATTGACGCGGAAACCATCCGTTACCTGAAAGCCACCGGCCGCAAGGCGGCGCGCGTGGCGCTGGTCGAGAAATACGCCAAGGCGCAGGGCCTCTTCCGCACGAAGAAGTCGCCCGATCCGGTGTTCACCGACACGCTGTCGCTAGATCTTTCCACGGTCGAGCCGAGCCTGGCCGGTCCACGCCGCCCGCAGGATCGAGTCTCGCTCGCCAACACCGCCGCTGAATTCGCGACCGCGCTGATCGACACGTTCAAAAAGGAAAGCGAAGCGCAGAAACGCGTGAAGGTCGAAGGCACCGATTATTCCATCGGCCATGGCGACGTCGTGATCGCCGCGATCACAAGCTGCACCAACACCTCCAATCCGAACGTGATGATCGGCGCGGGGCTTCTCGCCCGCAATGCCGTGGCGAAGGGGCTGTCCGTGCAGCCCTGGGTGAAGACATCGCTGGCGCCAGGGTCGCAGGTCGTCACCGACTATCTCGCGAAAGCCGGATTGAACAAGGCGCTCGACAAGCTGGGCTTTGATCTCGTCGGCTATGGCTGTACCACCTGCATCGGCAATTCCGGTCCGTTGCCGGAAGCCGTCGGCAACGCCGTCACCGAAGGCGACCTCGTCGTCGGCGCGGTGCTCTCGGGCAACCGCAATTTCGAGGGCCGTGTGCACCAGCAGGTGCGCGCCAATTATCTGGCGTCGCCGATGCTCGTCGTGGCCTATGCGCTCGCCGGATCGCTGAACGTCAATCTCACGAAAGACCCCATCGGCTACGACAAGAAGAACAATCCGGTCTACCTGAAGGACATCTGGCCCTCGCCGAAGGAGATCGCCGAGACCATCCGCAAGGCGGTGACGCCTGCCTCGTTCCGCAAACGCTATGCCAATGTGTTCGAAGGCGATTCCAACTGGAAGAAGGTCAAGGTCAAGAAGGGCCAGACCTATCAGTGGGACATCGGCTCCACCTATGTGAAGCACCCGCCCTATTTCGAAGGCATGAACGTGAAGCCGGCAGCGGTGGAAGAAGTGAAGGGCGCGCGCATCCTGGCGCTGTTCGGCGATAGCATCACCACCGATCACATCTCGCCGGCCGGATCCATCAAGGCGACGTCGCCTGCCGGCGTCTATCTGTCGGAACATCAGATCCGCCAGCAGGATTTCAACTCCTACGGCTCGCGCCGCGGCAACCATGAAGTGATGGTGCGCGGCACCTTCGCCAACATCCGCATCAAGAACGAGATGGTGGGCGGCAAGGAGGGCGGCAACACGATCTTCTATTCCGACCAGCATCCGTCGGGCCAGGAGATGTCGATCTTCGACGCCGCGATGGCCTATCACAATTCGGGCTTCCAGACCGTCGTCGTCGGCGGCAAGGAATACGGCACCGGCTCCTCGCGCGACTGGGCGGCGAAGGGCCCCAAGCTGCAGGGCATCCGCGCCGTCATCACCGAAAGCTTCGAGCGCATCCACCGCTCCAACCTGATCGGCATGGGCATCGCGCCGTTCTGTTTCGATCCCGGCAAGACACGGAACGATTACGGTCTCACGGGCCGGGAATCGATCGACATTCCGGGGCTCTCCGGAAAGCTCACGCCCAAGATGAAGGTGACTGCAACCATCCATTATCCGGACGGCCGCAAGGCGGAACTTCCGCTGACCCTCATGATCATGACGGCGGACGAAGTCGCTTATTTCGAGAATGGCGGCATCCTGCCTTACGTGCTCAGGAACCTGCTGGCCGCTTAAGGCAGGCAGGATTTCAAGCCGCAGGCGCCGCCGCCAAAGCGCGGATGGCGTAGTGTTAACGCGCGGATTGCGGGAAAATGTCCTTTGTTATGGGCCAATTCCGGGCAAGATATCCCTACTTTGGGGGCTTCAAGCCACTGTGAATGGAAGGGGCAGGTCGCGGGACCTATGGTGCCGGCTATGTCATTGCGTCGGTTTACGTTCCTGAGTGCCGCGGTGCTCGTCGCGGCAGCGGC
>DATIVW010000179.1:0-6684 GCA_035465595.1 Rhizomicrobium sp.
TGTCGTCGCCTGGGCAAGCGACGGCGCGATCTCTCCGCGCATTGCCGCGCAATTCGCACTCGCCGACATGAAGCCCGCATTCAACTATGTGAAGGCGCGGCGCAACACCGTCTCGGTGATCGTCACGATCGGAAAAGACGGTTAGGGCAGGTTCGCAAGAAACTGCGCAGTGCAGCTTCGCCAGGATCGCGTGAGCGCGAACGCGCGCGCATCATCGCGCGATATATTCAGCGCCCGCATGCAGGCGGCGCGCAGATCCTCGTCCAACGCGCCGCAGCTTGCTTCGCCGATGACGTCGAGAGGGCCCTGAACCGGATAGGCAGCGACCGGAACGCCGCAGGCCAGGGCCTCGAGAAGCACCAGGCCAAAGGTGTCGGTCCTGCTGGGGAAGACGAAGACGTCGCTCGCCGCATAGATGCGTACAAGTTCTTCACCGGTCTTCGGCCCCAGGAATTTCGCGTCCGGATATTTCTTGCGCAGCGACGCGAGCGCCGGTCCGTCGCCCACGATCACCTTGGTGCCGGGAAGATCGAGGTCGAGGAACGCTTCCAGGTTCTTCTCAACCGCCACGCGGCCGACATACAGCCAGATCGGTCCGGGGAATGGCAGCGTGGCATCCGCGATGGGCCGGAACTGTTCGACATCCACGCCGCGCGACCAGAGCCTGAGATTGCGGAAACCGTGACCCTCCATTTCCTTGAGCAATGATGGCGTCGCCACCATCATGGATTCGGCCGGGCTGTGGAACCAGCGCAGGAAGGAATAGACGAGACCGATCGGCACGAAGGGAAAGCGCGCCTTCACATATTCCGGAAAGCGGGTATGGAACGACGTCGTGAAGGGGATCTTGCGTTCCACGCAGATGGCGCGCGCGGAAAGCCCCAGCGTGCCTTCGGTGGCGATGTGGATCGCCGTCGGCTCGAAATCCGCGATCATTTTCGCAAGGCTCCTGCGCGGGAAGATCGCCAGCCGGATTTCCTTGTAGGTCGGCATCGGAATGGTGAAGCGGCCTTCGGGCGTGGCATAGCGCACCTCGTGGCCCAGCGCCTTCAGGTCCTCGCCCAGGATTTCCATGGTGCGGACGACGCCGTTCAGCTGCGGCTTCCAGGCGTCGGTGACGATCATCACCCGCTCATGCCGCAGCTCCACCGCAGGCGCGTCGAGCGCGCGCTCCGGCGTCAAGGCGTCAGGCTGGGACGGCCAGTCCCTCTGCGGGTTCGGAAATGAAGGCTGGCGCGGGCTCGGCTTGCGAAGGTGCCCAGTGGAGAATCTCCAGATTTCCGCGGGCATCTTCGGTGAGGGCGGTGCAGCTTTCAACCCAGTCGCCGTCATTGGTGTAGAGGATGCCGTCGATGTCCCGGATCGCCGCGTGATGAATATGACCGCACACGACGCCGTCGAGGCCGCGCGCGCGAGCTTCTTCGACAACGGCATTCTCGAAACGGCAGATATATTCGACCGCATTCTTCACCTTGTTCTTCAGGTAAGCGGACAGCGACCAGTAGGGCAGGCCGAACGCCTTGCGGATCGCCGCACAGACTTCGTTCAATTCGAGCGCGCGCGTGTAGGCCCAGTCGCCCAGGAAGGCGAGCCAGCGCGCGTAGGCGATCACGCCGTCGAACTGATCGCCGTGCAGGACCAGGAGCCTGCGCCCGTCCGCGGTCTCGTGCACGGTCTCGCGCATCAGCTCGACGCCGGCGATTTCTCGCCCGCAATAGTCGCGGAGCACTTCGTCGTGGTTGCCGGGAACGTAGATGACCCGCGTGCCGGCATCGATCTTGTGCAGGATCTCCTCGAGAACCCTGTTGTGGGCCTCGGGCCAGAACCAGCGATGCGTCAGCCGCCAGCCGTCCACGATGTCGCCGACCAGGTAAAGCGTGCGGCAGTTGTTCTTCGACAGGAAGTCGGCCAGCGCATCGGCCTTGCACCCGCGCGTTCCCAAATGGGTGTCGGAAATGAAGATCGTGCGGTGCTGACGCATATGTTGCGGCGGTGCGATGCGCCGCGCGCGCCGGGCTGCAAGCGGGAAGGGAAGCGGTGAGTTGCCACGCAACGCGGCCGGACCCTTGTGAAGGTCGCGAGCCCAGGCAGTTTCAGCCATTTCGGTCTCCGAATCGGTGGAAGGCCTAGGGCATCCAGATGCCTGTCGTTCGCGACGGTCCTGTTGCATCGCGATAATCGTTTCGTGAATCCGGCGACAAGGTGCTTGAAATCGTTAATTTATGCCGCAATGCACAAATTCCGAGCTGCAGAATGCCTCATATCTAGATATCGGAAATTATTATGAAATTTGCAATTTCCGTCACGGAACACGCTTGGCAGGTGAAAAGATCGCTGCCATATTGCTGCAACGCGGTATGACGCCTTCCGGCGAAATGCTGCGGCCCTTTCTGGGCGTTTCCTCCCTGAACTTGGCCGCTCCTTCGGGAGCGGCCTTTTTTCTGCGCCGGAACAGCGGGCTCATGAAGCTTTGCGGTTGACGCGCCCGCGCCCGCGCCGCAACGATGCGCCCTTCCTCTTCTGCCAAAGGATTGCACTGTGAAATACGAGATCGATTACACGTTTCTGGCCAAGGGTGCCTCGAAAGCCGAGGAAATCGGCACCACCGCAGATCTGGTTCTTGGCGACGAGGCGGGCTTCGGCCTGATCCCCAATGTGGGAGACTACATCGACATTCCGCGCAGCCGCATGGGCGAGCGCGAGAACTATCGCGGCAAAGTCGCGCGCCGGCTGTTCCGTCATGTGCTGGGCTATTGCTACATCCGCATCGTGGTCGAGGAAGTGGACGAGGCGGCCTGGTTGCAGATGTTCAGCTGAATTCGTTTTAGCGAAACCGAACAAGGCCGCCGGCGACCCGGCGGCCTTTTTTATTCCGCCGCAAGCGGGCGCGCGCCGGTGGAGCGCAAGTACGACGGCTCAATCGCCGTGAGATGCCGCAAAGCCTCCGCGATCCGATGGGCGACATCGGTGAAGCGCGCACTGGGCTCGATATTCTCTTCGTCGAGATAGAGCGCGCGGTTGATTTCGACCTGGAGCGCGTGACGGCCCAGCATCGGCCGGCCATGAATGTGCGTGGAATAGCCGCCGGCATAGGGGGTGTTGCGCGCGACCGTGAAACCGCTGCGCTCGAAATCGCGCTCGGCCTTGCGCATCAGGGCATGCGAGGCCGCCATGCCATAGCGGTCGCCAAGCACGGCGTCGGGGATCGCGGCCGCCGACGGCATGGAGTGGCAATCGATCAACACCGCGCAGCCGAAGCGCGCATGCGTCTCTTCCAGCAAGTCCGAAAGCGCCGCGTGATAGGGCTGGTAAAGCTGCGTCAAACGCATCGCGGCTTCGCGGCCCGGCAGCTTGGCGCGATAGATCTCCGCGCCGTCCCGGACGATGCGGGGTATCACGCCAAGCCCCGCGTTTACCCGCGTGCCCGGTGGATCGACCGGCACGGTGAGCGCACCGTCGAACATGGCTGCATCAAGCTCGCCCGGCGCACGGTTCGCATCGAGATAGGCGCGGGGAAAGCGCGCCGCGATCATCGGGGCGCCGAGTTCAACGGCACTGGCGAAAAGCGCGTCGACGAATGCATCTTCCGAGCGGCGCAATCCGAGCGCGCTGAGCCTGCTCGCCGTCGCGAAACCATCGGGATAGACCCGCCCGGAATGGGGCGAGGCGAATACGAACGGCACGCGCTGGCGCTGCGGCAAAGTCAGGTCGAAGGGCCGCGCCAGGAGGCTTTGCAGGGTGGGATCCTCCGTGCCGTCCTCTTGTCCGCCGTCAAACTGATTCATCGCGCGTCGATTCCCGGTGTTCGTAAACCAAGTGGACCACTGCAACGGCCTTCCAATCAACCCTTTGCCGACAGTGGCAATGTCTCGCGTTAACCGACATTTACCGCCCGCCGGTTATAGGGTTTATTCAGGGGGAGGGGACTTGTGGCCATGGCGCATATTCTACTGGCGGAAGACGATGAATCGCTCCGGCGATTTCTCGCGGCCGCGCTGGTGAAAGCGGGCCACACCGTCACCGATTTCGGCGACGGCGACGAGGCCTTCAACTGCCTCAAGGGGTTCCGTTTCGACCTTTTGCTCACCGACATCGTCATGCCCGGCATGGACGGCATCGAGCTGGCCAAGCGCGCCGCGGAGATGGATTCCCATCTCAAGATCATGTTCATCACCGGCTTTGCCGCAGTCGCGCTGCATCCCTCCTCGCAGGCGCCCAAGCAGGCGAAGGTTCTTTCCAAGCCGTTCCACCTGCGCGAGATCGTGCAGGAAGTGGAACGGATGATTGCGGCGTAGCGAACGCAAAGTTCCCTACAACCTCCCGCAAAGCGCCGTCCAAAAACCCGCTCGCCGCCACATTTCTGCGTTGTCATCGCAGGGTCTCGCGGCAATGCCGGAGAACGGCATGGCCCGCGCATTTGGAACGGGAGCATTGCACATGAACAACCCCGCTTTGGCGCTCCATGCGCCGTATTCGCAGACGTCGCCCGGCTGGCGCCGCTACGCCGGCATATTTCTCGCTGTGTTGTTGAACGGCGTTCTGGTCTGGGCGCTGGCAAGCGGCCTTGCCATCAAGCTGACCAAGTACGTGCCGCCCGTCCTTCAGGCCAAGGTGATTGACGAGCAGCAGGTCCAGCCCAAGCAGGTTGAGCCGCCGCCGATGCCAAAAATGGAAAAAGTGATCCCGACAGAGCAGACGCCGCCGCCCATCATCCAGATCGCGCCGGACCAGAACGCGCAGACCATCACGGTTCAGCCGCAGCAGCAGTTGCAGCAACCGGACAGCGCAGCGTCGGGTCTCACCAACACGCACACCACGCCGCCCTATCCGCCGGTCGCCCGCCGTTTGGACCAGCAGGGTACGGTCGTCCTGTCGATCACCGTTGCAGCCGATGGCTCGGTTTCGGCCGCGCAGGTCGCAACATCCAGTGGCGTGCCGGAGCTGGATCAGGCGGCGCTGGATTGGGTGAAGTCCCATTGGCGCTACAAGCCCGCCATGCAGGGCGGTGTCGCCGTGCCCTCCACCACGCAGGCTGCCGTCAAGTTCGACCTGAAACAGGCGCGCTGATCCTGCTTTTTCGGGGCGATTTGAGCCGGGCAGTCCAATGGGGCTGCCCGGCTTGCGTTGCTCCGGAGCCGGAGGCTATACGTGCCGCCCCGTTTGGACGGGCGCGTAGCTCAGCGGGAGAGCACTTCCTTGACATGGAAGGGGTCACAGGTTCGATCCCTGTCGCGCCCACCACTTTTGCCCCAAATCGGCACAGCCCCAGAACCCGATCCGTAGCATTTTATAAAGTGCTAACGGCGTAACTTTGCGCCATGAAAAGGGCGCGACTTCCAGGCCTTGTCCGGCATCTGGCGGCGGCTGCGGCGGTGACGCTGGCGCTGGCCGCGAGCCTCGGCGACGCGCGTGCGCAGCAGGCCGCGCAGCCTGCCGCCTATCAGGCGCCGGTTTCGATAGCGGAAACCTACAAGCTCGGCACGGGCGACAAGCTGCGCGTCATTGTCTATGGCGAAGACGATCTGGGCGGCACCTTCGATGTCGATGGCAACGGCTTTGTCAGCCTGCCGCTGATCGGACAGGTGAAAGTCTCCGGACTTTCGGCAAGCGACGTCGAGCGCACCATCACCGCGAAATTCGCGGACGGCTATCTCAAGCAGCCGCGCGTGAACGTGGAAGTCACGCAATATCGGCCGTTCTACGTGCTTGGCGAAGTGAACCGTCCGGGCGCCTATCCCTATACCGACGGCATGAGCGTGCAGAATGCCGTCGCCGATGCGGGCGGATTCACGCAGAAGGCCGTCGAAGGCGGGGTATATGTGCGCCACGCCGGCGAAACGAAGGAAGTATATCTGCGCGCGGACGGACCGGCGCAGATCTATCCGGGCGATGTGGTGCGCGTTCCGTCAAGCCTGTTCTGGGACGCGGTGTCGGTCATCGGACCGCTGTCCGGTTTCGCGGCGCTCTTCGCAGCCTACCACAACTAGCCTTTATCGCTTCGGCGCGAAGCCCTTGCTGGCGGCGTCGAACGCCGCTTCCAGAATCTTGGCCATGTCGCATTCCGGATCGAGCTTGCCGGCGAGCTGGAGCGTCACCGTTCCATGCAGGATCACCCAGAACACATGGCCGATGATCTCCGGATCGCCTTGCAGCATCCCGGCTTCGATCAGGCCCGGTATGTGACGCGTCATCGTCTTGCGCGCCCGGTCTGAAGCCTGGGCAAGCTCTGGATAATTCCTCTCTTCCGGCTGGCTCATGTCGAACATCAGCTTGTACGAAGCCGGATTTTGGAGGGCGAAACGCACATAGGCTTCGCCCGCTGACTTGGCCCGATCGCCCGCATCGCCGGGCACCGCATAGGCTTGTTCGAGAGTCACTGCGAAGTGCAGGAAGATGCGCGCGCGTACGGCGGCAAGGATCTCGTTCTTGTCATGGAAATACCGGTACGGCGTCATCGGGCTCACGCCCAGTTCGCCGGCCAGTTCGCGCATCGTGAAACCGTCCTGCCCACGCTCGGCAAATATGCGCGCCGCCACGTCGCAAAGTTTTTCGCGAAAATCCGCGACTTCAGCGGTCGACAATGTCCGGGGCATGAAAACTTCCTGATTTGGGGGCTTGAACCGACGTAGCATCAATCCTATAGATTTACACGGTAAATTGAAACTCAGATATTCGGGAGGTTCA
>DATIVW010000180.1:0-7271 GCA_035465595.1 Rhizomicrobium sp.
CCCTTGTAAACTCTACGCTTTCGACCGATACCGGAAGTGACCTTGGGGCGTTGACAGGCGCTGCCCCGGCCACTAGTTTCCGCGCCTCTTTTGAACCCCCTTTTCCGGTATTTTGAAGGCCAGTCCCATGAAGATCCGCAACTCGCTCCGTTCGCTGAAGAAGCGTGACAAGGACTGCCGCGTCATCCGCCGCAAGGGCCGCGTCTACGTCATCAACAAGAAGAACCCGCGCTTCAAGGCCCGCCAGGGCTGAGCTAAGGGATAATCTCCCGCGCCGCGTTTGGTTTCGAATAGAGTGCCCCGGAAATCACTTCCGGGGCGCTTTTGCTTTTACCGGCACCCAACAGGGACATCCTTGCCCGCCGCGATGCGATCGTGCGGCGGCTGCGCGCGCTCGTGCCGGATGGCGTGGTGGCAGACCAGGCCGGGCTCACCGCCTTCGACGGCGACGCGCTGACCGCCTATCGCCAGATGGCGCTGGCATGCGTCCTTCCGAAATCGAAAGAGGAAGTCTCGGCCGTTCTGGAATTCGCCAGCAGGGAAGGCATCGCCATCGTGCCGCGCGGCGCGGGCACCTCGCTCTCCGGCGGTGCGCTGCCTTTGCCCGATGCGATCCTGATGGGCATGGGCCGCATGAACCGGATCCTCGAGATCGACTACGAGAACCGCTGCGTCATTGCCGAGCCGGGCGTCACCAATCTTTCCATCACGCGCGCCGTGGAAGCGCGCGGCTTCTACTATGCCCCGGATCCGTCCTCGCAGATCGCCTGCACGGTCGGCGGCAACGTCGCGGAGAATTCCGGCGGCATCCATTGCCTGAAATATGGCCTCACCACGCACAATCTCCTCGGCGTCGAGATCGTATTGCCGGGCGGCGAGCGCGTGAGGTTCGGCGGCAAGGCGGGCGATGGCGGGCTCGACCTGCTTGGCATCGTCGCGGGCTCCGAGGGTCTGCTCGGCGTTGTCGTGGAAGCGACCTTGCGCATTCTTCCAAAACCGCCCGTCACGCGCACATTGATGGCCGCGTTCCGCTCCGTGCCCGATGCCGGGCAATGCGTGGCCGACATCATCGGCGCCGGCGTCATTCCCGCGGCCATGGAATTCATGGACCGCAACTGCATCGGCGCGGTGGAGGACTATTGTTCGCCCGGCTATCCGCGCGACGCCGAGGGCCTGCTCATCATCGAAGTGGATGGCGTGGCGGCAGACGCGGCAAGCGCCGTGAAGCAGGTGACGGAGATTGCGAAAGCGGCAGGCGCCAGCGCGGTCGTCGAAGCGTTCGATGAAAGCGAACGCACGCGGTTGTGGGCGGGGCGCAAGGCGGCGTTCCCCGCGATGGGAAGGCTGGCGCCCGACATGCTCTGCATGGACGGCACCATCCCGCGCCATGCCTTGCCGCGCGTGCTGACGCGCATGGCAGAAATGTCGAAGGAATACGGCCTCGGCTTCTGCAACGTGTTTCACGCCGGCGACGGCAATCTGCATCCCCTTATCATCTTCGACGTAATGAAGGAGGGCGAGCTCGCGCGTGCCGAGGCATTCGGGGCCGCCATTCTCCAGCTTTGCGTGGAAGTGGGCGGCGTGCTCACCGGCGAGCATGGCGTGGGCGTGGAAAAGCGCGATCTCATGCCCACGATGTTCTCCGATATCGATCTCGCGCAGCAGCAGCGCCTCAAATGCGCCTTCGACAGCGCTGGGCTGTTCAATCCCGGCAAGGTGTTTCCGTCGCTGTCGGCCTGCGTCGAGCTTGGCCACATGCATGTGAAGGGCGGCCGGGTGCCGTTCCCGAACCTTCCGCGCTTCTGATGATTGTTGCGCGCACCGAGGCCGACGTGATCGATGCCGTGCAGTCCGCGCTGGCGCGCGGGCGCACGCTCGACATCCATGGTGCCGGCACGAAAAGAAATTATGGCCGCCCGGTCGCTTGCGACGACGTTCTGGATGTCTCCACGCTTCGCGGCATCGTGAGCTATGAACCTGCCGAGCTGATCCTCACCGTTCTGCCCGGAACGCCGGTTGCGGAAGTCGTCTCGTTGCTGGCGGAGAAGAAGCAGCGTCTCGGCTTCGAGCCCGCCGACTGGGGGCCGCTGCAGAGGGTGTCTCCGGGCAAGGCAACGATTGGCGGCGTGTTGTCCGCCGATGTGAACGGCGCCGCCGCCATCCGCTACGGCCGTGCGCGGGACTCGCTGCTGGGCTTTCGCGCAGTGAATGGCCTGGGTGAGGCCTACAAGGCCGGCGGCAAGGTGGTGAAGAACGTCACCGGCTTCGATTTGCCCAAGCTGATGTGCGGCGCGATGGGAACGCTGGGCGTCCTGACGGAAGTGACGTTGCGCATCTATCCGCAGCCTTCCCGAAGCGTCGTGCTGATCCTGCGCGACGTGAATGTCGAAGACGGCCTCGCATTTCTACGCCGCATCTGGCAGAGCCCGCTCGAAGCGACCGGGCTCGGTTATGTGCCGGCATCGGCACCGCTGGCGCATATGGGCTATGTGGGCGAAGGCGCGGCCTTCATGCGTCTGGAAGGCGAACCGGAGACGGTGAAGGATAAACTCGCGGCCCTTCGCGCGATTGCGCCCGGTGCGCAGGAGGTTGAGATAGCGGACCTCTTCGCGTCCATCGCCGGGGGCGCGGCGCTTGCCGAAAAGAATTGCGACGTCTGGCGCATCTTCGTTCCGCAAACCGAAGCGCCCGGCATTCTGCGGCAGATGCAAACGCCGCTCTTCAATGTCGATTGGGCCGGCGGCGCGTCGTGGCTCGGGCTTCCAGCCGGCGCCAATGGCGCGGAGCTGCGCGCGGCCTGCGAAAAAGCCGGCGGCCATGCCACGCTCGTCAAGGCCGACGAAGAAACGCGTGGCCGCGTTGCGCCTTTCACGCCCGAGCCGCCCGCGCGACGCGCGCTCACCAGATCCGTGAAGGCCGCGTTCGATCCCAAGAACATCTTCAATCCCGGCCGCATGTGGAAGGCCGTCTGATGCGGACGAACTTCTCGCTGGCCCAGCTTGCCGATCCCGATCTCGCCGACGCCGAGAAGAACCTGCGTGCCTGCGTGCATTGCGGAATCTGCACCGCCACATGCCCGACCTATGTGCTCACCGGCGACGAGCGCGACGGGCCGCGCGGCCGCATCGTGATGATGCAAAACATGCTGGAAGCGAATGGGGTGCCGTCGCCAGAAACGGTGCATCATCTGGATCGCTGTCTTTCCTGCCTCGGTTGCCGTACCGCCTGTCCGTCGGGGGTGAATTATCCACGCCTCATCGATACTGCCCGCGCGCATATCGAGGCGCACTATCCGCGTCCGCTTGGCGAGCGCCTGCTGCGCTGGATGATCACGAATGTCCTGACGCGGCCCGCGCTCGCGCGCGTCATGCTGAGCCTTGCGAGGCTATCCGCACCTTTGCATTTCCTTCTGCCCGGACGCTTGCGTGTCATGGCGGACAAGGGCGCGGCCATGCCGGGTCGAAGCCGCAACGAAGCGACGGTGGCCACGGCGGATGCAAGGCGCATCGCACTCATGCCGGGATGTGTGCAGAAAGCGCTTGCACCGGAAATCGACGACGCCGTCGCGCGCCTGCTCGCGCGGCGCGGATATGTCCTGGTGCCGCTGGGAGACGCGGGCTGCTGCGGATCGCTCGTCCATCATCTTGGACGCGAGAGCGAAGCGAAGACATGGGCGAAGCGTGCCATCGAAAGCCTTGAGCGGGCGGGCGATGATTTCGAAGCGGTTTTGATCACGGCCACGGGATGCTCATCGCATCTGAAGGATCTGGCGCATCTGTTCGCGGATGATCCCGCGTGGCGCGACCGCGCGGCACGGTTCGCTGCGAAGGTGAAGGATTTCTGCGAGCTGATCTCGCCGCGCGGGGCCGAAAATCCGCGGCGCCTGCGTGTGGCGTATCATGCACCCTGTTCGCTGCAGCACGGCCTTCGCATTTCCGGGCGAAACGAGACACTGCTCACGGCGGCGGGCTTTGAAGTCCTCGCCGTTCCCGAAGGTCATCTGTGCTGCGGATCGGCCGGGAGCTACTCGATTCTGCAGCCGGAACTTGCCGAGGCCTTGCGCGCCCGCAAGCTGGGCAACATCGCCGCCTTGGAGCCGGAGGTGATCGCCACGGCGAATATCGGCTGCCTGGAGCAGCTGTCCGGCGGGATACCGGTTGTTCATGTTGCGGAATTGCTGGACTGGGCGGAAGGCGGCCCCAGGCCCGCCGCGCTTCACCAAATCGCGCGCAATTGATGGCGCGCGCCGGAGCTGCGGGCTACATTCGCCGCATGCGCTTTCTCGGTCTTGCAGTACTTCTTGTCGTGACGCCCGTTCTTGCGGCGAATGCCCCGCCGCAGCTTGCGCCCTATGCGGCCAAGCAGCTCGACAAACTGATGCCCAAGCTCGCCAAGGCCGGATCGCCCGAAGCCGCCAAGCCGATCGAGGAGCAGGTGCTGACGCTGTTCAACCAGTCCGGCAGCCCCAGCATCGACCTTCTCATGGTGCGCGCCGCCGCCGCCGCGCACGCCGGTGATGCGGCGACATCCGGCAAGCTCCTGGAATCGGTGACGGACATCGCGCCGGGCTTTGCGGAAGCCTGGCATGTGCGCGGCATGATGGCGGCCGCGGCAGACGACGACAAAATCGCGATCATCTATCTGAACCGGGCGATCACGCTGAATCCGCGGCAGTTCCAGGCTTACGCGGATCTCGCGGGCATCCTCGCCGAATACGGCGACAAGAAGCAGGCGCTGCAATATTACCGCAAGGCGCTGGCGATCGATCCCTATTACAACAACCTCGACAAGCAGGTGCAGCAGCTTGCGCGCCAGGTCGAAGGCGAGAAGATCTGAAACGCGATGCGGCGTTGTTTTCTGTTGATCGCCGCGCTTTCAGTGTCCTGTGCCGCACAGGCCGCGGAGAAATCCATTGTCGGTGACTGGTATTCGGAAGGCGGCACGGGCGTGGCGACGGTCTATTCGATCACGCACTACCGCGCGGACGGGACGTGGAGCACCGATTTTAGGGAATGTTTCCGGCGAGGCACGATCTATTTCGCGAAAGCAAAGGACGGACAGCGCGATCATGTGGAATCCGGCAACTGGACGACCAACTTCGGCCTCATCTATGTCACTGTGACAAATCTTGCCGGCAAAAGCGCAACCATCACCACCGTCCTCAAAACGCTTTCGAATGACGGGCATGTTTGGGAAAGCCAGATTGTCGGCGGCGATGCCCTCGCGAGGTTCGGCCCGAGAAGCTGGCGCGAGGTTTCCGTGGAACCGGGCTGGAAAAATCCAGCCTGCAATCCGGTGTCGTAAACCTATTTCCCGCCGACGAACGCCACGCGCAGCAGGTTGGTCGCGCCGGGCGTTCCCAGCGGCACGCCGGCGGTGACGACGATGCGCTCGCCGGCTTTGGCGAAGCCTTCGCGATAGGCGATCTCCGCGGCGCGTTCCACGACATCGTCGAGGTCATGCGCATCCTCGGTGAGCACGCAGTGCAGTCCCCAAGCGATGCACAGCCGGCGCGCGGTCTGGATGGAGGGCGTGAGCGCGATGATCGGCGCTTCCGGCCGTTCGCGCGCGGCGCGCAACCCGGTGGAGCCTGATCCCGTCCAGCTCACGATGCATTTGGCATGGATCGTGTGGGTCACGTCGTGCACGGCCTGCATGATCGCGTCCGGCGTCGTCTCCAGCGGCGTGTCGCGCTGGGTTTCCAGCAGGGGCTGGTAGATCGGATCGCTCTCCACCGCGCTCGCCGTGCGGTCCATCACCGTTACTGCTTCCACCGGATAAGAACCCGACGCGGTTTCCGCCGACAGCATGACCGCATCGGCGCCGTCGAACACGGCGGTCGCCACGTCCGACACCTCGGCGCGCGTAGGCGTCGGTGCGTTGATCATGGATTCCAGCATCTGCGTCGCCACGACGACTGGCTTTCCCGCCCGGCGCGCCGCGCGGGTGATCTGCTTCTGCCGTCCGGGCACCGCTTCCAGCGGCAGTTCCACGCCAAGATCGCCGCGCGCCACCATCAGCGCGTCGGACAGTTCCAGGATAGCGTCCAGCGATTCAATCGCCTTGGGTTTTTCGATCTTGGCCAGAACGCCCGCGCGTCCGCGCACCAGTTTGCGCAATTCGGCCACGTCGTCCGGCCGCTGCACGAAAGAAAGCGCGATCCAGTCCACGCCGAGAGCCAGCGCCGCTTCCAGATCGGCCTTGTCCTTGTCGGTCATCGCCGACAGCGGCAACAGCGTGTCGGGCAGGTTCACGCCCTTCTTGTCCTTCAGCACGCCGCCCACTTCCACGAAGGCTTCCGCGCCATCGGGCTTGGACGCGAAGGTTCGCAGCCGCACCTTGCCGTCGTCGATCAGCAGCACATGCTTCTGCTTGAGCGCTGAGAAGATCTCGCCGTGCGGGATGGGCAGCACGTCGGGATCGGTAGAGGAATCGGCGCGGATCAACTTGATGCGCTGGCCTTCCTTCAGCGTGATCTGCCCGCCGGGCAAGGTGCCGAGCCGGATCTTCGGCCCCTGCAGGTCGACGAGGATACCGATCGGCCGGCTCTCCTCTTCCTCCAGCGCGCGCACCCGGCCATGCAGGGTTTTCAGGAGATCGTGGCTGGTGTGGCTCATGTTGATGCGGAACACGTCCACGCCCGCCTCGAACAGCTTCTTCATCTGGTCCGGCGCGGAGGAAGCCGGTCCCAGGGTCGCCAGTATTTTTGTTTTGCGTTGGCGTCTCATGTCTCGGCCCGCTTAATCCGAAAGGGATTGTGTGTAGTCCGGCGCGTCGCCCGTATCCACGGCGAAGAAGCCCTTGCTGTCCATGCCCCGCGCCGCGCAATGACCGCGCGTGCGTGACTGGAATTTGCCGTCTCCGATGCCGACGCAGAACTTGCGCTCCCCATCCCAGGAACCGGCGCCGCCATCGGAGGCATAGAGATAGTAGTAACGCGCTTTCAGCTTTCCCGGCACCACGGCGGCGCATTTTTTCGGCGCCAGGATCCACCAGCCTTCGCTTATCCATGCCGTGCCGTCGAACCGGCCCACCGCCACATGCGCGGGCTTGGCCGTGCGGTTGCAGACGTTGAGGGCGGCATGGGCGGGCAGGCTGAGAAGCGGCAGAAGGGCCAGGGCAGCAACAAGGCGCATGGCCAGCATGTCGCGCAGGCGCGCGGGTTCTGTCAACGCGCGGCTAGGATATGCTGTGCGCATGACCGAATCCGCCTTCGAGCTTTTGCAGCCGGCCGCGCGACAGGCGGACATTCTTTTCGTCTGCGATCATGC
>DATIVW010000181.1:0-5442 GCA_035465595.1 Rhizomicrobium sp.
TTCACGCCCTTGTGCGGCTCCTTGCCGAAGAGCTGCTTCACCGCTTCCTGAACCTTGGGCATGCGGGTCATGCCGCCGACGAGAATGACTTCGTCGATCTGGTTCGCCGAAACGCCGGCATCCTTCAGCGCCTGCTTCACCGGCGCGATGGTCTTCTGGATGAGGTCATCCACCAGCGCTTCCAGCTTGGCGCGCGTGATCTTCATCGTCAGATGCTTGGGACCGGACGCATCCGCCGTGATGAACGGCAGGTTCACTTCGGTCTGCATCGCGCTCGAAAGCTCGATCTTCGCTTTTTCCGCGGCTTCCTTCAGGCGCTGAAGCGCCAGGCGGTCGCTGCGCAGGTCGATGCCGGATTCCTTCTTGAACTCGTCCGCGAGATAGCCGACCAGGCGCTGGTCGAAGTCCTCGCCGCCGAGGAAGGTGTCGCCGTTCGTGGACTTCACCTCGAACACGCCGTCGCCGATCTCAAGCACCGACACGTCGAACGTGCCGCCGCCAAGGTCGTAGACTGCGATCGTGCCGGAGCCCTTCTTGTCCATGCCGTAGGCAAGGGCGGCGGCCGTCGGCTCGTTGATGATGCGCAGGACTTCAAGGCCCGCGATCTTGCCGGCGTCCTTGGTCGCCTGGCGTTGCGCGTCGTTGAAGTAGGCCGGAACGGTGATCACGGCCTGCGTGACTTTCTCGCCGAGATGGGCTTCGGCGGTTTCCTTCATCTTCTGCAGGATGAAGCCGCTGATTTCGCTTGGCGCATATTTCTTGTTGTCGCGGCCCTGAACCCATGCGTCGCCGTTGTCGGCCTTGACGATCTTGTAGGGCACCATGTCGATGTCCTTCTTCGTCATCGGGTCGTCGAAGCGGCGGCCGATGAGGCGCTTGATCGCGAAGAAGGTGAATTCGGGGTTGGTGACGGCCTGCCGCTTGGCGGGCTGGCCCACGAGACGCTCGCCGTCATTGCTGAAGGCGACGATGGAGGGCGTGGTGCGCGCGCCTTCCGCATTTTCGATGACCTTGGGGGCGGAGCCCTCCATGACGGCCACGCACGAATTGGTCGTGCCGAGGTCGATGCCAATCACTTTTGCCATTGCTCTAATTCCTCTCTCTGGCGGACGGCTACCTGGCCTCCAACGTGAGCACCCTCCGGGCCGTTCCCATTGATATCATTGACAAATCCGGCATTTGGCCGAAGCCGGCCGGACCTGAGGGGTATATAGGAAGAGGGGTACGCCTACGCAAGGTTCGCATGGCTTCCAAACGTCGCGGGAGGCCATTGCTTTGAATGGGTTATAGGCTTTCCTCCCTCCCGCTCAACCCCAAGCTCCGCCACCCCGCCGCGAGCCATCCTCAAGGTCCCCTTTGGCCAAGGCGGACGGATCAGGCGGGGTAGCCATGTTCCTTCGCCTTTGCACCGCAGATCAATGAGATCCGGGCATAGTTGGGTCCGAAGAACGTCTTGGGGTCGGTACCGCGGCCGCGCGGCTGGAACTGGTGATCCACCTGTCCTGAAATATCGGAAACGACCGGCAGGCCGAGGCTGCTCGCCAGTTCATTGATCGTTTCCCGCTTGCCGGCATTGAACTCTTCGTAGCGCAGAATTTTTGTGCGGCCCCCCAGCTGTTCGGCGATCTGCACGGCGCGCAGCCAGCGCGTGGCGAGGATTTCCACATAAGGCGCCGGGGGTAAACCGAGATCGCGTCCCGCAAGAATGCTCCGCCATGTCCGATTGATACGCCGCTTGCCTGGAACGATGTGTTCCCTATCGCCGCGCAGGTCCACGCGTTCCAGAATGCTGCGGATATTTTGGTAGGGATCGCGCAGCAGGAACACGCTCCGGCTTTGCGCAAAGCGATCCAGAAGCGCCGGCGCCACGAAGCTCAGTCCCGGCTCTTTTACGAGCGCCGCGGAAAAGGCCCATGCATTGCGCGCGATATATGCATCGATACTGGTCCGGCCGGCGATCAGATCGCCGATGAACGGCTCCTGCGCGCCGGCGAAATCGGTGATGAGGGATAGGCCCGTCGCCGCGGCAAGCAATCCGGCGACGGCGGATGTTCCGGATTTCTGGTTTCCGAAAATGAAGACAGGCGCAGGGTTCGGCCTGCTGACCATCGCCAGCAGCCTTTCGCGAACCACGCGCTTGTTGAGGACCAGATGCATTCACGCCGAGCCGGAATTGCGCCGGTGAAGATGACAGGTTCTCCCGTCCCTCGGAACGGTCAAATTGCCGGCATCCGTCGCCTGAAGCGTCAGGCCGCGTTCAGCTGCCAGACCGACAAGTTCAGAAATCCGGCGAAAGTCACCCAGGCAAGATAGGGAACGAAAAGAATTCCCGCGGTCCGGTCGATCCGGAAGAACGCGATCATGGTGAGGAGCACAGCCAGCCACAGCACGGCGATTTCAATCAGCGCCGCGCCGATCGCGTGCGCAGCGAAGAATATGAACGACCATGCCAGATTGAGCGCTAGTTGCAGGACCCAGAGCAGAAGGGCGCGCGACCCGAAATCGTCGATGCGCCACACGCGCCATCCCGCGATCGCCATCAGGATGTAAAGCATTGTCCAGACCGGCGCGAAGACCCAGTTGGGCGGATTGAAGGTCGGCTTGGCCAGCGTGGGATACCAGCTGACGACATTTGGTCCCGTCGCCAGCCCCGCGATGATGCCGACGCCCAGAGTGAGCGCGAGGAATCCGATCAGGACGGCGATGCGCACACGCCGGTCGCCTCTGCTGTTCCCCGTGTGAAAATCGCGGACCATGCCTTCAATACGTCCGGATGCGCCGAACGGTTCACAGCGCGGCGATGACGGCCGCGTTGAAGATTTCGCTCGTCTTGGCGCCCAGCGGCGCGATCTGCACCGGCTTCTCGAGGCCGACCAGCAGCGGCCCCATCACGCTCACCCCGCCCACCTGCGCCAGCAGCTTGGTCGAGATCGAAGCGGAATGGATCGCGGGCATGATGAGCACATTGGCCGTGTCGGTCAGGCGCGCAAAGGGATAGAGCGCGAGCTTGTCGCGGTCGAGCGCCACGTCCACTGCGATCTCGCCGTCATATTCGAAATCGACGCCGCGGCGGTCGAGGATGTGGACCGCCTCCACGATCCGCTCGCTGCGTTCGCTGCGCGGAAATCCGAAGGTGGATGACGCGAGCAACGCCACGCGCGGGGTAAAGCCGAAGCTTTTCGCCACGCGCGCAGTCTGCACCGCGATGTCGGCCAGCTCCTCGCTTGTCGGCATTTCGTGCACCGACGTATCGGCGACGAAGAGGACGCGGCCCTTGGTGAATATGACGTTCACGCCCACGGCCCGCTCGCCGCGGGGCGGGTCGAGCACCATGCGCACGTCGTTCAGCGCCACCTGGTATGAGCGGGTCACGCCCGTCACCATGCCGTCCGCATCGCCCGCCGCGAGCATCGAGGCGGAATAGATGTTGCGGTCGTTCGTCACCATGCGCACGCAGTCGCGATAGAGAAGTCCGCGCCGCTGCTGGCGCGCGAACAGCGCATCGATGTAGCGGGACTCGTAGCGCGCGCTTTGGGCGTTCCGCACCTCCAGTGCGTCCGGCTCTATGCCCATCGCCTTCATGCGCGTGGCGATGATCTCGTCGCGTCCCACGAGCGTGGATTTTCCCAGGCCCGAATTCTGGAACGCCAGCGCGGCGCGGATGACCGATTCCTCCTCGCCCTCTGCAAACACGATGCGCTTGGGCTTGGCGCGAACGCGCGCGGTAATCGTCTGCAGCAGGAAAGCGGATGGATCGAGGCGCGCGGAAAGCTCGTGGCGATAGCCCTCGGCGTCCTTCGGCGCGCGCCGCGCGACGCCCGTCTTCACGGCCGCTTCCGCCACCGCGGCGGAGACGCGGCTGATGAGGCGCGGATCGAACGGCACGGGAATGATGTAGTCGGGTCCGTAAACGGGGCGCTGTCCGCGATAGGCGAGCGCCACTTCATCGGGCACATCTTCGCGCGCCAGCTCCGCCAGGGCCTCGGATGCGGCGATCTTCATTGCCTCGTTGATCGTCGTTGCGCGAACGTCGAGCGCGCCGCGGAAGATGTAAGGAAATCCGAGAACGTTGTTGACCTGGTTGGGATAGTCGCTGCGCCCCGTCGCGACGATCGCATCGGGCCGCACCGCTTTGACCTCTTCCGGCGTGATCTCGGGATCCGGATTGGCCATGGCGAAGATGATCGGCGCCTTCTTCATGGACATGACCATGTCCTGCGTCACCGCGCCCTTCACCGAAAGGCCGAGAAAGACGTCGGCCCCGGCAAGCGCGTCTTCCAGCGTGCGTGCCTTGGTCTCCACCGCATGGGCGCTCTTCCACTGGTTCATCCCAGCGGTGCGGCCGCGATAGACCACGCCCTTGGAATCGCAAAGGATCGCATTGGCGTTGGGAAGGCCCCGCGCCTTGAGCAGTTCCAGGCAAGCGATGCCCGCCGCGCCGGCGCCGTTCACAACAACCTTGATGTCCCTGATGTCGCGGCCGGTGAGATGGCAGGCATTGATGATGCCGGCGGTGGAGATGATGGCCGTGCCATGCTGGTCGTCATGGAAGACGGGGATGTCCATCAGCTCGCGCAACCGTTCCTCGATCACGAAGCATTCGGGCGCCTTGATGTCTTCGAGGTTGATGCCGCCGAAGGATGGCCCCAGATAGCGCACCGCGTTGATGAATTGCTCGACGTCGGTCGTGCCTACTTCAAGGTCGATCGCGTCGACGTCGGCGAAGCGCTTGAAGAGGACCGCCTTGCCTTCCATCACCGGCTTGGAGGCAAGCGCGCCGAGATCGCCCAGCCCAAGGATGGCCGTGCCGTTGGAAATGACCGCAACGAGATTCCCCTTGGCGGTATAGTCATAGGCGCGGTCCGGATTCTCCGCGATGGCGCGAACGGGAACCGCGACGCCCGGCGAATAGGCCAGCGCTAGGTCGCGCTGGGTCGCCATGGGTTTGGTCGGGTTGATCTCGATCTTCCCGGGTTTGCCCATGGCGTGGAAGGCGAGGGCTTCCTCGTCGGTGAAAGTGGGTCGCTTGATCGTGCTCATGGGGCCGCCTGACGGTGATCCACAGAATATCCGCCCGGAAAGCCTAGGGTTTCAAGGACGCTGTCGCCGCGCCACCGGCCGGGAGTGCTAGGGTCCGCCTCCCATGAACGAGCATGTCGCCCCGCCGCCGGAAACCGAGAGCACGCCCATGATGGCGCAGTATCTCGAAACCAAGGCGGCCCATGCCGAGTATCTGCTGTTCTACCGGATGGGCGATTTCTACGAGATGTTCTTCGAGGATGCGGTACGCGCGTCCGAAGCGCTCGATATCGCGCTCACCAAGCGCGGCAAGCACGCGGGCGACGACATTCCCATGTGCGGGGTGCCGGTTCACGCTGCGGAAGCCTATCTGGAGAAGCTGATCCGCAAGGGCTTCCGCGTCGCCGTCTGCGAGCAGATGGA
>DATIVW010000182.1:0-5375 GCA_035465595.1 Rhizomicrobium sp.
CCGAAGGCTTTTCAATCAGGGCGAATGCGGCGGTCGGCACGCCCTGGCTGCGCACGACATGCTTGGTCATGGCCTTGTCGAGCGTAAGCGCCATCGTCAGCGCATCGGAGAAAACATAGGGAATCTGGTAGGCGTCGAGCAGCGTCGGCACCTGCGCCTCGCGCGCCAGGCCGTACATGCCCTCGCAGAAATTGAACACCGCATCCCAGCGCTCGCCGGCGACCAGGGCTTCGGTCAGCCGCTTGATGCCGCCGATCTTCACCGGCTCCCAGCCCTGATGGGTGAGCGCATCGCAGATGGCGTCGATCGTGATCTCGCTGTCGAACTCGGCTGTGTCCTCCTCGCTGTAACCCATTGCGAGGTAGTCCGAACGCAGGTCGTAGCAGATGCCGATACGCATTATTCGGCCGCCAGCTTGTGCTTGGCCTTGCGCTTGTCGGCGCCGAGCGTGCCGCCCGGATCGGGGTAGGAGTAGACCCTGCCCTCGAAGTTGCGCAGGAGCAGATTGTCGCCGTCGCGGCCGACCACGCAGTCCGGCGCGATCTGGATCTTGCCGCCGCCGCCGGGGGCATCGACCGCGAAGATCGGCGTCGCATAGCCGGTGGTGAAGCCGCGCAGCCCTTCGATGATCT
Organism: Rhizomicrobium sp.; assembly: GCA_035465595.1. Taxonomy (GTDB): domain Bacteria; phylum Pseudomonadota; class Alphaproteobacteria; order Micropepsales; family Micropepsaceae; genus Rhizomicrobium. Next base: position 633 of record DATIVW010000182.1, read on the forward strand.
CAAGGCCCTTCTCTACAGTGGTGCGGAAGTGGCCCGAGCCTTTCACCGGATCGGTCTGGTAGAGGTAATAGGGCTTCACGCGGCGCTTCAGCAGGCCGTGCATCAGCGGCTTCATGATGGAGATGTCGTCGTTGATCCCCTTCATCAGCACTGTCTGCGAGCCCAGCGGAATGCCGGCATCGGCCAGGCGATTGAGGGATTCGGTCGTCTCCGGCGTGAATTCGCGCGGATGGGTGACGTGGATGGAGAGAAACAGCGGGTGATGCTTCTTGAGCATCTTCACGAAGTCCCTGGTGATGCGCTGGGGCAGCACCATGGGGATCTTGGTCCCGAAGCGCAGGAACTCGATATGCTTCATCTTGCGCAGGCGGGTGAGAAGGTAGTCGAGCTTCTCGTCGGCGATGGAGAAGGGGTCGCCGCCCGACAGCAGGACGTCACGGACCTCGGTATGCTCCTCGAGGTAAGCCAGCGCCTGCTCCCACTGCTTGGGGGAGAACTGGTACTCGCCGCCCGGATTGCCCACCGCGCGGGCGCGCGTGCAGTAACGGCAATAGGTCGAGCAGGTGCCGGTCGTCAGGAACAGAACGCGATCGGGATAACGGTGGACGATGCCCGGTGCGGCGGTGTCGTGGTCCTCGCTGAGAGGGTCGATCGACTCGCCGGGGAGGACGATGCCTTCCTTGGTGGTGATGACATGGGTGCGGCGGAGCGGCTCGTTCGCGTCCTCCCGGCTCATCAGGCTGGCATAATAAGGGGTGATGCCGACGGGCAGCGGACCCTTGTGGCTGCTGGCGGCCTTCCGCTCCTCGTCGGAGAGGATGAAGACCTTCTCGAGATCGGCGAGGCTGCGGATGCGGGCCTGGAATTGCCAGTGCCAGTCATTCCATTCTGCGGTCGTGGTGCCCGGATAGACGCGCTTATAGAAGTCGCGGGTCTCTTCGCCCACGGGAAAACCCAGGCGCGGCTTGGCTTTCGCCTTGCCGATCCGGTTCAACTGCTTCGCATTCTGGCTCTGGAGGACGGTACTGGCTGCCGGCTTCTGTTGGCCTGCTCGCAACGGGGACTTGGCGGTTTGCCCCCGCAACAGTTGGAGACTCATTGTGGGTCTCGTAACGCTCCTGCAAGCACCTCGAAGATCCCAGCGATCTCAACCGGTGATGCAATACACAGCGATATTTAGCGCGTTACGCGCCTTGTCAAGTGTAGTGGGGCGAATACTGGAATTCGCGGCGCATTCTTCCAATAAAAGGGCGAAGTAAAAGGGATGCATTATTGAAGTTTATTCAAGTAAAAGCGGCATATGTCGCGCATCCGCAACGCATCCTCGTTTTCCGCGAATGTTGCGCGTTGCAAGACGAAACAAAGTTGGTAAGCGCGATAACTCGCGAAGCTTTGCGCATATGAGCGACTCATGCGCGATGATTCGCGTTTGGCATTTCCGAAAAGTGAATCAGGACTGACTCGCGCGCCTCATTGCGAAGTCTGTGGACCATGATAGTCGCGCGCATCGTATAGCTGCGTGACCCTGATGTGATGACCGCCGATGGGGACGGTGACGGTATCGATGAGCGTGCTCGAATCGAAGCTTGCGAGCGTTTCGGACGCTTCCTGTGGCGATACGACCATCAAGACCCTGTGGGCCGGAGCCGTCAGCCGCAACGTCATCTGGAAATGATCGTCATCATGGGTATCCCTGTCCCACATTCGCGCGAAAGCGGTCCGCGGCGCGGCGTAATAGAGCAATTCGGCCATGATGCTGCGGTTCGCGGCGGAAATGATGGCGTAGTGACCGTCTTGCGCCGCATCCGCCACCGCATTGCCCAGCTGCCGCCAGCCCTCCATGCGCTTGAACGCGTTGCCCAGGCCGATGCCATTGGCGAAGGATGGCGAGACCAGGATCATCCACAGGACGATCATCACCAGTCCGTCGAACGCGAAGGACACCCATAGGAGGCGCGCGTCCCAAAGCGCGGCCAACGCCACAACGGCAAGCGGCACTGCGGCCACATAAGCGGTGGCAGCCCAGTTGGCGTTGGCTTCGGAAATGAAGGACTGGATGACGATCAGAACCAGCGGCGGCGCACAAAACGCCGCAAGAACAAGGCTTTTCGGCGTCCGCTGGGGCCCGCGCGCCAGTTTCCACAGGGACAGCAGCAGGCCCGCCATCAGGAACGGGCCAAAGACCCCGAACTGCCCCCCGATGAATCCGATCAGCTCGCCGAAATTGTAGCGTGCATGGCTCCAGTCGGCGTTGTGTTCGGTGTGCGCGACAGTGGGAAAGTGATGCGCGGCGTTCCACAGCACATTGGGAAGCAGCAGGACCAATCCGATGACGAGCATGGTGACGCCCCGTCCGCTCAGGACCACCTTGCGGGCGTCGGCAGAGACGGTCGCCGCGATTCCGGCACAGAGCAGCAGGTAGAACATCGCGTACTTGGCTTCGAGGCCGAGGCCAAAGGCGATGCCTGTCACAATCGCCCAGCGCCAGCGCGGGTCTTCCATCGCGCGCACGAAGCCATAGAGCGCTATTGCCCAAAAAAAGAGCAAAGGCACGTCGGTCGATATGAGGCCCGACGAATAGGAGGCACCCGGCGTGGTCAGATAAGCGATCGCGCTCAACATGCCGATGCGGGCATCGAAGCAGCGCCGCGCGATGCCGAACACCAGAAGCGCCGTCAGGGCATGCAGCAGGGGTGAGCCGATGCGGATAGCCCATTCGGCATCGCCGAAGATGGCGGTCGTCAGCCAGATCACCCAGCCGATCATCGGCGGCTTGGAGAAGTAGCCCCAGTCGGGGTTCTGCGACCACCACCAGTATTGGGCCTCGTCGGGGTAGAGATCGAGCGGCGAAAGGATAAGGACCGCCACGCGGATGGCGGTAATCAGGCCGATGGCGACGAGGGCGATGTTGAGATAGCGGCGGTCTGCGGCGCTCATTCCGACGGGGGCTCCGTGATCTGTTGTGTCGGCGTCACGCGATAAACGGTGATGTGCTCGCGGCGGCCGCGCGAATAATTGAAGCCGGACACGCCATCCAGCGGCCTTGCGATGGCATCGAGCTGGCCGAGGCGGGTGAGGAACTTGGTCTTCTCGTGGTCCTCGATCAGCGCCAGCCCGCCCTGCTGCGCCGCGACATTGGCGGCGCGCGTGCCGTTCTGGATCTGGGTGTTGGTGCCGAGCAGGAAGACCAGACTCGGCTCCACATATCCGCCCAGTACGACTGGCGGGTCCTCCGGCTCCTTGTACCTGGCGACCAGCGCCGCGGCCTTGGGACTCATCCATATCTGATCGACCTTGGGCGCCACCCCCCATCCGATGAGCGGATAGAAGGTCACGGCCGCGGCGACCGCGAAGAGTGACGCCAGCATCGTCCGCCGGCCGACAAAGAGTACGACAGCGGACAATCCCAGCGCGCCGCCGATGCAGGCGCCGGCCACGAGCCAGGGATCGATGCCCTCGCCGAAATATTTGGGTGCCAGTATCGGCACGATGGTGAACGCGGCCACGCCCAGCGCGAATTGCAGCGCCGCCAGATAGCGCAGGACCTTTTCCCAGCGCGGTTCATTGGGACCGGTTTCGCGCATCGCCCACAACGCACCGAGGAACGCGACGGCGGGGTAGGCCGGCAGGATGTAATGCGGCAGCTTGGTCGGCACGATCTCGAACATCAGCCAGGCCGCGCCTGCCCAGGCGAGCAAATAGCGGATCGCGGGATTGTCGCGCTGCGCGATGCCCGTGCCGACGCCGGGCAGCGCGAACAATGTCGCGGGCCAGAGCGTGACGCTGGCAAGCAAGAGATAGTAGCCGGGCGGCGCGCCATGCGTTTCCTGTCCGCCCAGGATCTTCGCCGCGAAGTCATGGCCGAGTGCTTGCTCGTAGAACTCGCCGTGCGTCGCGAACTCGATGGCGAGCCCCCAGGGCAGCACGATCACGGCCGTCAGCAGCAGACCCCAGCCCCAATGGATCGTCCTGATCCATTTCCAGTCGCGGTCCCATAGCGAGATGGCGATGATCGTGACGGCGAGCACGGCGACGATGATCGGCCCCTTGATCAGGATGCCGACTGCGAACGCCGCCCATCCGCCCATGGCCACCCAGAAACTCGGCGGCGTCTGCTGAAGCCGCGCGGCAAGATAGGCGCGCAAGAGCAGCGCTTGAGAGCCCAGCACGGTGCCGAGCAGCACGGCATCTGTCTTGGCGATGCGGGTTTCCGCGGTGAGCCCCACTGTGAATCCTATGAGCGCGGCAGCGATGAGCGCTGTTTCCGGAGGCGCCAAAGCGCGCGCGCACCAATAGGCAAGAAGCACCGCGATGAAGCCGCCGATCAGGGACGGCAGGCGATAGCTCCAGATTTCATTGTAGGGCGGCTTGCTGAACGCCAGCGTGGAAGCGGCCTGCATCCAGTAGATGCCGACAGGCTTCTTGTAGCGCGGGCCGACGTTGTAGCGGATGTCGACATAGTTGCCGGTCTCGATCATCTGCTTGGAGGCCTGCGCGAAGCGGCTTTCGTCGCGATCCAGCGGCGGCAGGGTGAAGAAGCCCGGCACCCAGGCGATGACGCACAGCAGGAACAGCGTCGCCAGCGGCCATCGCGCCAGCAACGCCAGAACCGGCGAGCCTTCGCTCTTCTCCGCCGCCGCCTCGCCCATGTGGAACGCCTCTTGAAGGAAACCCGCCGAATGGCGGGGATTGTTAACGGATGGCACTTGGCTTGCCGAGCCGGATTGCGTGGATATTAGCCCG
>DATIVW010000183.1:0-4480 GCA_035465595.1 Rhizomicrobium sp.
TGGCGCTGTTGCGGCCGAGGTCATTAAAGCGGGCCTTATAGGTGTGGCGGACGGAGAGGGCAAGCGTCCTGCTCAAGCGTGGCTAATTTCTTCCAATGTGCGGCCTGCGGGCTCGGGCAGGAAGAGCAGCGCAATCAAAGAGATGGGGATAGCCAGAAGCGACATCGAGATGGCGGGGCCGTGCGCATGGAACCGGTCGTACCAGACGCCTTCGAGCCCCAGCGCGACGCCGCCAGCGAGGATTTCGACGGCATAGCAGAGGCCGCCCACGGTGGCGCGATAGGCGGTGGGGACGATCTCCACCGTCATGCCGCGAATGAGCGCATCCGCGGAGAAGAAGCCGAAGAAGGCGAGGATCCAGACCGGCGGAACGATGGCGCCGCGAACGCCGCTGTAGAACGCGGCATAGGCGAGGCCGCACAACAATATCATGATGAACATCACGCGCTTGCGGCCGACGCGGTCGCTCATGCGCCCCATCAGGATGTTGAGATAAAGCGCCACCAGCCCACCGGGGATCATCAGCGCTGTTGCCTGCCAGGGCGCGTAGCCCAGAGACTTCTGGAGATAAGTCGCGGCCAGCACCGCGGAAGGTCCAACGGCAAATCCGAAAGAGGCGACGGTCGCCAGGATCAGCAGGATGCGCGCCGGGTATTCCTGCGCAAGCCGGCGGAAGAGATCGAAGGCTCCGCCGATGCGGGCGTGCAGCCTTTCGACTTCGCCGTGGCGGATTTCGAAGCGCTTTGTTTCGGGCAGGCTGCGCCGGAGGAAGGCGACGAACAAAATCGTCATGCCGCCGATCACATAAAGCGCACGCCATTTTCCCGGCAGGACGTTCACCGCCGCGAAGAAGAGCGCGGCGAGACCGGCCCCGGTGTAGGTGATGCCCGCCAGCGTGCCCGTCGACCAGCCGCGGATGCCGGCCGCCATCTCTTCCATGATGACGACATAACAGAGCATCTCCTCCGCATATCCGAAGACGCGGGTAAGAACTTGCGCCCACACGAATTGCGGATAGGTCTGCACGAAGGCGGTGGCGAGCGTAAACAGACCCTGGCCGAAGATCGTGATCAGCAGCAAGCGGCGCCGGCCCACGATGTCGGCCGTCATCGCGAACAACATGGCGGCGAAGGTGGCAAGCCGCAGCCAGGTGACGGTCAGCCCGATCTGGTTCTCGGGAATGTGCAGCGATGCCTGGATCTGCGGCAGCGCGAACCCATAGATGTTCTGGTCAAAACCCGCGAACAGGGCGGCGGCGCCGACGAGAAGAAAGAGGCGCTCCTGCGCGCGTGTCATGCCGCCCGGCGGGCGCAGCATCGGCGGCAGCCAGAGGAAGCGCGCCGGCGCTTCGCCGTCAAATTTTGTCATCAGGCCCCCATCGCCCGCAGCCGGTCGAGCACGCCTTGCAGGATGTAGGCGGCTGCCATCTTGTCCACGACCTCGCTGCGGCGTTTGCGCGAGCTGTCCGCCTCGATCAGCGTGCGTGTCACGGCGGCGGTGGAGAGGCGCTCGTCCCAGAAGACGATCGGCAGACTGGTACGCGCGGCGAAGTTTCGGGCGAAGGCGCGCGCGGATTGCGCGGACGGGCCGTCCGTCCCGTCCATGTTCAACGGCAACCCGATCACCAGTCCCCCCACGCCGTGCTTCTGGATAAGCGATTCAATGACAACCGCATCGGCGCCGAACTTGCCGCGCTTCAAGGTCTCCAGTGGCGTTGCCACCGTCAACATGGTGTCGGAGAGCGCAAGCCCGATCGTCTTCTCGCCGAGGTCAAAACCCAATAGGCGGGTGTTGGGTTGAATGTTCCTTTTGATCTCTTCGAGAGAAACGACCGCCACCAATCACCTCCCCCTTGTGGGGAGGTCGGAGAGCGAAGCGATCCGGGTGGGGGGTAGGTGGTGAGAGTAGTCCCCCCACCCGAAATTCGCGAAGTGCAAATCTCGACCTCCCCACAAGGGGGAGGTGATTTGAAGGTGCGTTCTCATCGCATCCCGATCTCGATGCGGTTGCCCGCGGGGTCGCGGATGAAGAAACGGGAAAGCCCCTCCGCCGTGTTCTCTTCTTCTATCGCGACGCCGGCCGCCTGAACCTGTGCCCTCGCCTTGGGCAGATCGGGGACCAGAAAACAGACATGCCGCTTGCTCCTGGGCCCGCCGCCTTCGGGATCGACGCCGACATGCATCTGCAGATTGCCGGTCTGAAACCAGGCGCCGCCGCGGGCCTTCAGTTCTTCCGGTTTCGGGATTTCCGTCAGGCCCAGAACCTCGCGGTAGAAGCGCAGGGCTTCGGCCTCCAGCGCCCTGGGCACGGCAATCTGGACATGGTCGATGACGGTAATGCCGAGGCTCATCTATTATGCGCTCCTGTGGGGTTTCGTCTTCTTGCCAGTCAGGCCCCCGGTTGCTAGCAAAGCCAAGGATTCCTAGCACATAGAGCCGCCCATGTCCGTGGACAAGGACACCGTCCGCCGTATCGCCAAGCTTGCCCGCATCGCGCTCGACGAGAGCCGCGTCGAACCCATGGAGCGCGAGCTGAACGGAATATTGGCCTGGGTCGAGCAACTGCAGGAAGTGAACGTCGAGGGCGTGGAGCCGATGACATCCGTCGTCGCCCAGAAGCTCAAGATGCGCGATGACGTCGTGACCGATGGCAACATCGCCGAGGCGGTGACCGCAAACGCGCCGATGAGCGAAGATCACTTCTTTGTCGTTCCCAAGGTGGTGGAATAGCCATGACGCTGTCCATCGCCGTCGAGAACCCGTTGCAGGACGACATCCGCGCGCTCATCCGGGAGCTGGATGAGACGCTGCTGAAACTCACGCCGCCGGAATTTTCATTCCACCTGACGGCCGAGGAAATGGCGGAGCCGGGCATGACCGTGTTCGTGGCGCGCGACGGCGGCGTCGCGGTCGGCTGCGGCGCGCTCAAGCGGCACGGCGCAGGCATCGGCGAGGTCAAGCGCATGTATACGCGGCCCGAGGTGCAGGGGCGCGGAATCGGCGGTCGCATCCTCGACAGGATCGAAAGCCTCGCGCGGCAGGAAGGCATGGCGCGGCTTGTTCTTGAGACCGGCGACAAGCACCCGGCGGCATGGCGCGTCTACGAGCGCGGCGGCTTCACGCGCTGTGGCGCGGTGCTCGATTATCCCGATTCCAAGTGGTCTGTGTTTTACGAGAAGAACCTCGCGACGAACGAGGCGGATGCGGCATGAGTGATCTGACGAATTTCACCCTCGCGGAAGCCCGCGACGCGGTTCAGAAGAAAAAGGTTTCGGCGACCGAGCTGACCAAGGCCTTTTCCAAGGCCGTTGCCGACGCGAAGCCGCTCAACGCCTTCGTGACCGAAACGCCGGACAAGGCGCTTCAGATGGCGGCTGCATCCGACGCGCGCATCGCCAAGGGCGAAGCGCGCCCGCTGGAAGGCCTGCCGCTCGCGATCAAGGATCTCTTCTGCACCAAGGGCGTGAAGACGACCGCGGGCAGCAACATCCTCAACAATTTCATCCCGCCTTACGAATCCACCGTCACGCAGAACCTGTGGGACGCGGGCGCGGTGATGCTCGGCAAGACGAACATGGACGAATTCGCCATGGGCTCGTCCAACGAGACGAGCTTCTACAAGCCGGTCGCCAATCCCTGGCGTGCCAGGAACTCCAACCAGATGCTCGTGCCCGGCGGATCATCGGGCGGATCGGCAAGCGCAGTGGCGGCAAATCTCTGCCTCGGCGCGACCGGTACGGACACTGGCGGCTCGATCCGCCAGCCTGCCGCCGTTACCGGAACGGTCGGCCTGAAACCGACCTATGGCCGCTGCTCGCGCTGGGGCGTCGTGGCGTTCGCATCTTCGCTCGACCAGGCCGGACCTATGACGCGCACCGTGCGGGACGCCGCGATCCTCATGCGCCACATGGCGAGCGTCGATCCGAAGGATTCCACCAGCGTCGATGTGCCGGTGCCGGACTACGAGGCCACGCTGGAAAACGGCGTGAAGGGGCTGCGCGTCGGCATTCCGAAGGAATATCGCATCGATGGCGCTCCGCCGGAGATCGATGCGCTCTGGCAGAAGGGCGCGGACTGGCTGAAGGCGCAGGGCGCGGAGATCGTCGAAGTCTCGCTTCCGCACACCAAATACGCGCTGCCGGCCTACTACATCGTGGCGCCGGCGGAAGCGTCGTCCAATCTCGCGCGGTATGATGGCGTGCGCTATGGGCACCGCACCGGGGAACCGGTCCGCGACATCACAGACCTTTATGAGAAGAGCAGGGCCGAAGGCTTCGGCGCCGAAGTCCGCCGCCGCATCCTGATCGGCACTTATGTTCTCTCGGCCGGCTATTACGACGCCTATTACTCGCGCGCGCAGAAGATCCGCACGCTGATCCTGCGCGATTTCGAGCGCGCATGGGAGAAGTGCGACGTGCTGCTGACGCCCGCGACGCCGGGGCCGGCCTTCGCCATTGGTGAAAAGAGCAACGATCCAATCT
>DATIVW010000184.1:0-6434 GCA_035465595.1 Rhizomicrobium sp.
AGGCCATTCGGCGGCGACGATGGTGGGATGAAATCGCGCCAGCGCGTCGCTGACCGCGGCAATCTCCGCCTGGCGCGTGGGTGAAAGCATGTCGTCGGCTTCGACATTGTGCAGGTCCTTGCCCGGATTGCTCATGTGAAAATCGCCGACGATCATCACCGTCACCGGCGCGTCGCCGGCGGCAAGACAAGGCGCCGCGAACAGCAGACAGGCGGTCAGGGCAGGAACGAAAATCCGGCGCATCGGCAAACTCCACGGGGGGCTGACCGACATATGGTACGGGCGGTCTAACGGGCCGTCATGCAAACTTCGAAAGCGGCGGCCGCTTTCAGCGCATGGCATAATTGAAGCTGATGCTGATGCGTTTTCCCGGCGCGCCGTGGGACAGGACCTCGTGGCGCAGGAAGCTTTCCCACAGCAGCAGCGTTCCGGGCCTGGGCGAGACGCGCACGAAAGTCTGGTTCTGCCGCCGCGCCTTTTCCTTGCGCGGCGGGGCGGCCATCATCATGGCGAGCCGCGGGTCCTCGAAGCGGATGTCGGCGGCGCCCCTGGGCACTTCCACGTAATAGGTGCCGCTGATGACCGAATGCGGATGGATATGCGCGGCGTGGATGCCGCCGCGATCCATCACGTTGATCCAGAGGGAATCGAGCGCGAGCGTCTTGCCGCCCATCTCGTATTCAAGCGTTCGGGCAAAGCCGCCAACGTACCTGTCGATCTTCTTCATCAGCTCGTCGAACACGCTGGCCCGCATCTGCAGGTCGTCGAGCGAGGCGTAGGAGGTATAGCCCTTGTAGCCATGCGCTTTCGACCAGCGTTGTCCGGCCTTGTCTTCGGCCGCGATGGCGAGGCAGGTCCTGGCGAGGGCCGCGTTCAATCCGCGCGCGGAAATCTGCGCGCGGTAGAGGCTGCTCGCGAACAATGTCTCGATGTTGCGGGAATCGGCCATGCCGGGACACTCTATGCGGTTTGCGTCTGCCGGTCATGCGGCGCCCCGCCATTCTCGACAAGCCGCACTGCATCTCCTAAACCCGCTGCAACCGCTATCCCAGAGCTTTCCCCGTGAACAAGCCCGCTTCCATCGCCGCCGCGCACAGCACCACCTTCGCCGTGCTGTTCGCGATCAGCTTCTGCCACATGCTCAACGACATGATGCAGTCGCTGATCCCCTCGATCTATCCGTCGATCAAGACGATGTTTCACCTGTCCTTCGCGCAGATCGGGTTGATCACGCTGGTATTCCAGTGCACGGCCTCTCTGCTGCAGCCGGTGGTGGGATTTGTCGCCGACCGCAAGCCGATGCCGTTCTCGCTGCCGATGGGCGCAACGTTCACCCTGCTCGGCATAGCTGGCCTCGGCCTCGCGCAGAACTACACGATGGTGCTGCTGTCCGCGGCGATCGTCGGCATCGGCTCGTCGGTATTCCATCCGGAGTCGGCGCGCGTGGCGCGCATGGCGTCCGGCGGCCGGCACGGCCTCGCGCAATCGCTGTTCCAGGTGGGCGGCAACACCGGCTCGGCGCTCGGCCCGGTTCTCGCCGCATCGATCGTCGCGATCTATGGCCACCGGGCGATCACATGGTCGGCGGCGTTCGCGCTGATCTCGATCGCCGTGCTGTGGCGCGTGGGCCGATGGTACAAGGATCATGGCCTGGCGCGCATGAAGGCCGCGAAACAGGCGCTCGTGGAGACGGGATTGTCTTCGCGCCGCGTGGTGTTCTCGGTGTTCGTCCTGCTGATGCTGATCTTCTCGAAATATTTCTATCTCGCCAGCATCACGAGCTACTACACCTTCTACCTGATCCATCATTTTCACGTGTCGGTGCAGAGCGCGCAGCTCTATCTGTTCCTCTTCCTCGGCGCGGTCGCGGTCGGGACTTTCGCCGGCGGGCCCATCGGCGATCGCATCGGCAGGAAGCCGGTGATCTGGGTGTCGATTCTGGGCATCCTGCCGTTCACGCTGCTGCTGCCCTTCGCCAACCTGTTCTGGACGGCCGCGCTCTCCGTCGTGATCGGCTTGCTGCTGGCATCGGCGTTCCCCGCGATCGTTGTCTTCGCGCAGGAGCTCATGCCGGGGCGCATCGGCATGGTGTCGGGCATGTTCTACGGATTTTCATTCGGAATGGGCGGCATCGGCGCGGCGGTGATCGGGCTGTTCGCCGATCACTGGGGCATCGAGTTCACCTATCGCGTCTGCTCGTTCCTGCCGGCCATCGGCCTGCTGACGGCGCTGCTGCCGAATGTGGAAAAAGGCGGCGCGACGATTCCCGTCTCGCCGCCCGTCGATGAGAATTCGCTGACCTAGCCGGCGAACGCCGCCGACAGCACCAGCAGGATGCCAACCGTCGACGCGATCCATATGAGCGTGCGCAACATCGGAACACCGGCTGCATAGAGCGGCAGGTAGATCACCCGCATCCAGAAATAGAGCTGCGCGCCCCATTCGGTGCGGGCGTTGTGGCGATCCAGAATCGTGATGACCAGGACCGCCACCGCGAACATCGGGAAGGTCTCGCGGAAATTCTTGAATGCGCGATCCAGCCGCCCGGCGAGCTTGCCCTCAAGCGGCGGTGTGTTGTCCCGCGCGCCGGTATTCCAGGCAACGCCGCGTTCCTGGGTCACGAAATGCGCTCCCAGGAACAGGTGTACAAAGCCCAGGACCGCGGCGAGCGCGAGCATGGTCAGTTCCACGCTCATGCCGCCAAGCTTCAGATTGGCCAGCGGCAGCGCCGCCAGCATGTTCAGAAATCCGTCCATATTCCCCCCCAATGACTATTGCGCGTCTTCCCCGAAACGATAGCGCAGTTCGACGCCGAACATGCGCGGTTCGCCATAGATCGATGCGGTCGTGCCGGTCAGGTGCTCCAGCGCGTTCGCCGCCACCTTGTAGTTCTGGTTTGTGACATTGTTCACGAACACGCCCGCGTCGAACGATGAGCCCAGGACATTGTTCCAGTCGAAGCGCAGGTTGAGAAGGTCATAGCTCTTCTGGAACGCGTCCGGCTCCTCGTCGGCCAGGTCGGTGAACCATACCTTGCTCTGCGTGTACCATTGCGCGCTGACATACATCGCGCCCCATGCGGCATCGAACGGCAGATGGAAGCGGCCGTTGATGCCGAATTTGTTCTTCGGTGTGTATGCGAAGGGATTGCCCGAATGGTTCGCCGTGCCGATGAAGGCGCCGTTGAAGATGGCGGTCGGCAGGATGAAGCTGTCATAGCTTGCATCGGTGTAGGAATAGAACGGGCTGATCTCGATGTTCTCGTTCGGAATGAACGTCGCCGAAAGCTCGATGCCCTTCACCGTCGCTTTTGCCGCGTTCAGCGTCGTGGCGCCCACGCGGGTCACCGGCGGCCCGGGCGGGACGAAATCGGTGATGGAGATCAGATCGTTCTTCTGGATGTCCTTGTACCAGCCGTAATAGGCATCGGCATTGGTGCGGCCGGGAACGCCAAGGATCGTCCAGTTGTTCTTGATGCCCACTTCCACATCGGTGAGATATTCCGGCTTGAACTCTTCAAGTCCGGTGCCCACTGCGCCGCTGTTGAAGCCGCCGCTCTTATAGCCGCGGCGATAGGTGGCGTAGAGCATGGAGTCGTCCGTCACCTGGTAATTGGCGGCGAGCGTCCATGTCGGCGCGCGGAAGCTGTCCTTCAGCGTCGGCTGTCCGTAAGGCGGGGTCTTGGGCACCGGGAAGGGGCAGGATAGCCCCATCGCCGGAATGATGCAGACCGCGGACGACGCCACCTTGTGATCCCAGGTGTAGCGCCCACCCGCATCGAAGCTGAGCCCGTTCAGCCAGGACGACGCATCGATATGCGCCTGCGCATAGACGGCGTTGGAGGTTCCGCCATTGGAGAGCCGGTCGATCTCGGTGCTGGAAAGCGGCGGGAACGCGAAGCCGCCGCCGAACACATCGCGCTCCACTTCGGCATAGCCCGCCGGATGGTCGAGCTCGTGATAGAAGCCCACGATCCAGTTGAAGGTGTTGCTGTCGTTCTCGCCGGTGACCTGGAATTCCTCCGTCACCTGGAAGGAGTTGGACTCCCAGGTGCGCGAATTGGGAATATCGAGAATGGGAAGGAACGAGCCGTCATAGTCGAAAGCCGGCTGCTCCTTGTCGCGCCGGTAGCCGAAGATGTTCTTCAGATGCACATGGGCGGCGACGTCCCATGTCGCAATGTCGGTGATGCCCCAGGAATCGCGCTTGTAGAACAGCGGAATGCTCGATGTCGTCTTGCGCGTGCCGAGTGCCTGCTGGTTGGCCAACGCAAATTGCAGCGTGGGATAGAACGCGTTGATCGCCGCCGTTCCGTCGGCAACGGCGTTCGGGTCGCCCGCGAGCTGGAATTCGCCGATGGCGAATGCGGTAAGCTGTGCCTGCGGTGCGATCGCCGTCAATTCCGCGCCAGTGCCGTGGTTGTGGTCGCGCAGCCAGTCGAATACCACATAGTTCTCGAAGCCGTTGAACGGCCGCCACGTCACGCCGACGCGATAAGCCTGGTAGTTCACATTGTCGAGGCTTTGCCCGGTCGAGACATCCCGGGTGAACCCGTCGCGACGGGCGACGTCGCCGGCCAGGCGGATCGCGAGCGTGTCGCCGGCCGGGATGTTGATCGCGCCTTGCAGCTCGCGGTCGCCGTGATCGCCCACGGTTGCGTCAAGATAGCCGCCGAACTGATCGTCGGGTCTCTTCGGCTCAAACAGGATCGCACCGCCGGTGGTATTGCGGCCGAACAGCGTGCCCTGTGGTCCGTTCAAGACCTGCACGTTGTCGAGGTCGTACATGCTGCCGCGGCCGCTGGCATTGAACGGCACTTCGGCAAAATAGGTCTGCACGCCCGGGTCGGCGCCGCCGAAGGGCTCGGTCTGGCCGCGGATGGTGAAGATATCGGTGTCGCGCGAGCCGAGATTGCCGGACACGGTGAGCGACGGCGCGAGGTTCTGAAGATCGATGGCCGATTTCGTGCCGGTGTCGCGCAGTTCGGCGCCGGAGATCGGCGTGATGGCGACGGGGACTTTCTGCTCGTCCTCCGACCGGCGCCGGGCGGTCACAGTGATGGTCTCGATGCCGATGGAATCGGCGGCGGGTTTCTGATCCTGTGCGGCGGCGGGCCCGCAGAGGGGAGCCGCGCCCCCGAGCATGAGGGCCGCCAGAAATAATTCTTTGCGCATATCCCGTTCCCCTGCTGGTCCGAGCGATGCCTGTGCCGGTCGAGGTCCGGCGTTCCCCGCTCGCCTCCTCCTGAGTATAGCCGATTTCCACCGGTGCCGAAGCTGCCCGCCGGCCGGGTTAACTGTAAGAAATCGTGTGCGCTGCACGCCCGCGTGCTATGCGCATACTCCGCAAAAGGGAGCCTGGATGACGACGCTCACGGAAAAAGCCGAACGGATATACAGCCACCACGAAAACTTCGTGGACAGCGTGATCCACGTCGCGGGCATGCTCTTTGCCGTGAATGCCGCCGCATGGCTGCTGCTGCACGTGGGCGTCTCGGCGGAGGCCAGCGTCACGGTCTATTGCCTGGGCCTGCTTGCGATGATCTTCGCGTCGGGCATCTACAACATGGCGCCGGAAAGCGCGCGGCCCAAGCAGCTCCTGCGCCGGATCGACCATGCGGCCATCTTCATCATGATCGCAGCCACCTACACGCCCTTCGCGGTCAATCGCGTTGGGGCGCCTTATGGAACCACGGTGCTGATCGCGATCTGGGTGTGTGCAAGCATCGGCGTCGCCTTGAAGGTCCTGTTCCCGCGCCGTCTGGAGAACACGGCGATCGCGCTTTATCTCGCGATGGGCTGGATGGTGGTGTTTGTCCTGAAACCGCTGGCGGCGTCGGTTGCCGCCGTCGATTTCTGGCTGCTGATCGGCGGCGGCGTCGTCTATTCCGCAGGCGTCGCCTTCTATGTGATCGAGCGCATACCGTTCCACAAGGCGATCTGGCACGGCTTCGTGCTGGTCGCGGCGGTCCTGCATTTCAGCGCCGTGGCGATGGAATTCACGGCTTGATCGAAGCCGTCGTCTTCGATTGCGACGGCGTGCTGGTGGACAGCGAAGTGCTCGCCCTTGAAGTGGAGCTTGCCGCTGCCGCAGCGGCGGGCCTCTCCTACGATGTCGGGGACTACAAAGCCCGCTTCATGGGCATGACGACACAGGCCTTCTTCGACCTGCTCGCCGAGGATTGCCGCGCGCAGACGGGCCGCGACCTTCCGGATGGATTCCAGGAGCGCTGCTATGGCGATTATCGTGCCGCGCTGCATCGCCTGAAGGAAGTGGAGGGCGCCATGCGGGCTGTGTCCGCGGTTGCCCATCGCAAGGCGGTGGCGAGCTCCAGCACCGCCGATGCGCTGGAAGAGAAGTTGCGACGCACGGATTTGTGGCGGCATTTTGCGCCGCATGTCTATTCCACCGATCTTGTGCCCAACGGCAAGCCT
>DATIVW010000185.1:0-29461 GCA_035465595.1 Rhizomicrobium sp.
TCCGGCCAGTCGCGCCCCGGCAAGAAGATCGGCGAGCCGATGACTTCCAGGGACATCGACGAAACCACCGAAGCCTTCGCCGCCGCCGCGCGCGCCGCACAAAGTATTGGCTTTGACGGCGTGGAGATCCACGGCGCGCACGGCTACATCATCGACCAGTTTTTCTGGAACGGCACCAACGAGCGCAGCGACAGATTCGGCGGCGATCTGGCGCAGCGCACCAGTTTCGCGGTGGAGATCGTCAAGGCCGTTCGCGCCGCCACGTCGCCCGATTTCCCGATCCTGTTGCGCTTCTCGCAATGGAAGCAGCAGGATTTCTCGGTGCGCCTCGCGCATACCCCACGGGAGCTTGAGGGTTTCCTTGCGCCGCTCGCGGTCGCGGGCGTCGACATGTTCCATTGTTCGACGCGCCGCTTCTGGGAACCGGAGTTTCCCGAAACCGGATCGGACATGAACCTCGCGGGCTGGACGAAGAAAATATCCGGTGTGCCTACGATCACAGTCGGATCGGTAAGCCTGAACGGCGACTTCATCACCAACGGCTTCACGGCCAATGCCGGACTCGACACCGGCGCGCATCTCGCCGGCCTCGTCAAAATGCTGGAACGCGGGGATTTCGATCTTGTGGCCGTGGGCCGCGCGCTCATCGTCAATGCGGACTGGCCCAAGAAAATCCGCGCGGGCCAAGTGGATCAGCTGGCGCCCTGGACACCGCAGGCCTTACAGACGCTCTGACAATTTGCGTGTCGCAGCGTTGACTCGTCATTCGCCCCTATTAGTGTCTTTCCCACAAGGAGCGACATGGCGAAGGACTTCATCGGCTATCAGGCTTTGGCGGACGCGGCATTGCGCGGCGTCGTGCGCGAAGCTCTGCGCCGCATCGAGAAGCAGGGCCTCGTCGGCGCGCATCACTTCCGCATCACCTTCAAGACGGGTTATCCGGGCGTCGAGATTCCGGATTTCCTGCGCGAGCAATATCCCGACGAGATGATGATCATCCTTCAGCACCAGTTCTGGGGCCTGAAGGTGAAGGAAAATCATTTCGAGGTGACGCTGTCGTTCAAGAAGGTGCCCGCGACGCTCACCATACCCTTCGCCGCACTGACGCAGTTCGCCGATCCCGGCGTGTCGTTCGGCCTGCAGTTCCGTGAAGTGGGCGAAGACGGCGAGCTCAAGCCGCTTTCGGCGCCGGCGCCCACGCCGCTTCCGCAGACGCCGAAAGCCGAGCATCCGGCGCCCGCCGAATCGGGCGAGGAAAAGCCGCCGGCCGCACCCGGCGAAGTCGTCAGCCTGGACGCATTCCGCAAGAAGTAGTGCCGCGCCGCATGGACTTTTGGCCCTCGCGGACCTAATCCACGGGCGGAAATCCGCACGGCCCCGACATGACCAAGACCCGCACCGAAACCGACACCTTCGGCCCCATCCAGGTCGATGCTTCCAGATACTGGGGCGCCCAGGCCGAACGCAGCCTGCACAATTTCAAGATCGGCTGGGAGAAGCAGCCGCTGCCGATCGTGCGGGCGCTGGGCATCGTCAAGCGCGCGGCGGCGGAAGCGAACATGAAGCTCGGCCGCCTCGATCCCAAGCTCGGCGAGACGATCGTGAAGGCCGCGCAGGAAGTGATCGACGGCAAGCTCGACGCGCATTTCCCGCTGTCGGTGTGGCAGACGGGCTCCGGTACGCAGTCCAACATGAATGCCAACGAAGTGATCTCGAACCGTGCCATCGAGATGCTTGGCGGCGAGATGGGATCGAAGAAACCGGTCCATCCCAACGACCATGTGAACATGAGCCAGTCGTCCAACGACACCTACCCGACGGCCATGCACATTGCCTGCGCCGAAGAGATCGAGAAATCCCTGCTGCCCGCGCTGCGGACCTTGCGCGATGCGCTGAAGGCGAAGTCGGACGCCTGGAAAGACATCATCAAGATCGGCCGCACCCACACGCAGGATGCGACGCCGATCACGCTGGGCCAGGAATTCTCCGGCTACACGCAGCAGATGAGCAACGGCATCGAGCGCATCGAGCAGACCATGCCCAGGCTGATGGAGCTGGCGCAGGGCGGCACCGCCGTCGGCACCGGCCTCAACGCGCCGGTCGGTTTCGACAAGCTGGTCGCCGAGCGCATCGCCGCCATCACTGGCATGAAGTTCACCACGGCTCCCAACAAGTTCGAAGCGCTGGCCGCGCATGACGCCATGGTGATGAGCCACGGCGCGATCAACACGGTCGCGGCCTCCATGTTCAAGATCGCCAACGACATCCGCCTTCTGGGCTCCGGCCCGCGCTCGGGCCTCGGTGAACTGGCGCTGCCGGAGAACGAGCCGGGCTCGTCCATCATGCCGGGCAAGGTGAACCCGACGCAGTGCGAAGCGGTCACGCAGGTCTGCGCGCGCATTTTCGGCAACCATTCCACCATCACCTTCGCCGACAGCCAGGGCCATTTCGAGCTCAATGTCTACAATCCGGTGATGGCCTACACCTTCCTGCAAAGCGTGCGTTTGATGGCCGACAGCGCGGTGAGCTTCACCGAGCATTGCATCGTCGGCATCGAGCCGCGCCTGGACAACATCAGGCACGGTTTGGAGCGCTCGCTGATGCTGGTGACGGCGCTGGCGCCCAAGATCGGCTATGATGCCGCCGCCAAGATTGCCAAGACCGCGCACAAGAACGGGACGACGCTGAAGGAAGAGGCGCTGAAGACCGGCCTCGTCACGGCGGAAGAGTTCGACAAGATCGTCCGCCCGGAAGACATGATCCATCCGAAGTGATCTCGTGAAACTCGGCGCGCGCCGCATCAGGCCGGACAAACGCGACACCGCTCTCGTCATCGAGCAGGACAATTTCAGCGGGCGCGTGTCCTACTGGAACAACGGCGCGCACCAGAGCGTGTCGGACGTTCACGGCATCAGCCTCGCCGACTACATCCACGCCATGTACGGCTTCCTGCGCCAGACCCGCGCACACGACGTTCTGATGATCGGCTGTGGCGGCGGCACGCTGGCCACCATGCTGCATGGCGACGGCGTGAACGTGACCATCGTGGACATCGACGGACGCACCTTCGATCTGGCGCGGCGTTACTTCAACCTTCCGGCCGGCGTGAAATGCGTGGTGGCCGATGGCGCCGATTACCTTCGCCGCAGCCGCGCGCGCTACGACGGCATCGTGCTCGACGCCTATAGCGGCGATCATTTCCCCGATGTATTCACCAGGCCTTCCTATCTTGAATCGGTGAAAGCCCGTCTCTCCGGCGCGAACGCGATCTATCTGGAGAACATGCTGGTGGACAATGATGAAGACCGCGCGCCCGACAATCGCGCGCGGCTTCTGCAGACGATCTGGCCGGAAGTCCGCCTGCTCGATTGCGATGGATGGGTCGACCGCAACGCCGTCATCGCCGCGGGCGCCGTGCGCGGCTTGCGCAAGCCGAAACTCATTCTGCGCCCGGCGCGTGGTGCAAAAAAGCTGGAGCGCGATCTGGATTCGCTGACATTCCGCCGGCTGCGGAAGTGATCCCATGGCACTGAAGAAAAGATCCTTTTCCCTCTCCGGCCACCGCACCTCCGTCGCGCTGGAAGCGGAATTCTGGGCGATTGTCGACGCCGAGGCGCGACGTGCGGGCCAGAGCATCTCTGCCTATGTCTCGAACATCGACCGATCTCGAGGCGAACAACCGCTCGCCAGCGCGCTTCGTCTGGCTGCACTGGCTGCTGCGAAATCAGCAACCTAGCCGGTTGCCACTAGGTCTTTGGATGCGATTTTTCCATGCCTGAGACGATTTCCCATGCCAATTTCCATGTCCCGGCGGCCTGCTGCCTGAATTCCGCGATGAAATTCGTCTTGTGAGTCATCATCATTCCGCCGACGCGGTTGTCCTCATTGTAGGTGCCGCGATAGACGGCGAGATCTCCACTTCCTGCAACGTCAACGGTTTCGGAAATGAGATCCACTTTCCAGCTCGGGTCTTGGGCGAAATGTTCACGAAAGGCCTCCCTGTCGGCTTTTGCGCCCACCGTTGGCTTGTCTCCGCATTCCATGAACACCACATCCGCGGCGTCGAATGCGGTCGCCTTGTCGGCATCGTGCGCATTGATGCCGGCAATCATCTCCGCGACATCCGCCTTGATAGTGTTGGCGACGGCCGCCATGTCGGCCGGTGCGGCAGCGGGCGATGGTCCGGTTCCAAGCAGGGTGACGGCGACAACAATCAGTCCCGATCTACTCACAATCGACAAGCTCATGAGCGTCTCCACCGTTTGAAAGATGTCTTTCAGTGCATATGTGGCAGGACATCTTCGAGCATCCCGGCGAAGAGAACAATCGCCGCCTGAAGCGGGGCAATTGTCAAAATTGGGAGTCAGGCCGCCTGGGGATAGCGCCGATCACCTGCCATGCTCGACCTGGATCCTGGCTCAGGCTGCTGACATTTCCTGACAGGCTGCTGACATGATGCTGTCAGCAGTGCAGGAATACATGGGGCGGGCAACAGGAGAGGCCAACATGATCACGCTGTTCCATTATCCCCAGACCCGCTCGTCGCGGTTCATCTTCCTTTTGGAAGAGCTGGGCGCGCCCTACCAGATCCACCAGATCGCCAACCTCACCGCCGGCAAGGATCCGGCCAACCCCCATCCGCACGGCAAGGTGCCGGCGATCCGCGACGAGGACACCGGCGAGGTGGTTTATGAGTCTCCCGCCATCGCGCTTTATCTCACCGACAAGTTTCCGAAGGCCGGACTGGGTCCGGCCGTCGGCCAGAAGGGCCGCGGCGCTTATCTTTCCTGGCTCGCCTACTATGGCAGCGTGATGGAGCCGTCATTCATGTCGAAATTCACGAACACCCCCGTGCCGCGCCCGCAGGCCGGATGGGTGGAAATCGAGGAAGCCATGGCGCATGTCGTGGGCGCGCTGTCCAAAGGCCCCTATCTGATGGGCGAGCAATTCACCGCCGCTGACGTGCTTTACGGCACGACCTTCGCCATGTTCGGCAAGTCACCGGTCATGCCGCAGTCCGAAGTCATTGACCTTTATGTGAAGCATGTGACCGGCCGCCCCGCCCTCGCCCGCGCGCAGGCCAAGGAGGGAACGCGATGATCACGCTCTATCACGCGCCGCGCTCGCGCTCCTCGATGATCGTGTGGCTGCTGGAAGAACTGGGCCAGCCTTACAGGATCAACCTCACGCCGATCGTCTATGGCGACGGCACCGGCGCACCCGCGCCGGAAAGCTATCGCGCCATCCATCCGCACAAGAAGGTTCCTGCCATCGATCATGACGGCGTGAAGGTCTTCGAATGCGCCGGCATCGCCACCTACATCGCCGACCGCTTCCCTGAGGCCAACCTCGCGCCGAAGCCGGACGATCCGAAGCGCGGCCTCTATGCCTCGCTCATGGCCTATTGGGCCGGCCCGATGAACGCCATCGCCACCGCGCGCATGCACGGCTGGGACAAGGACCAGCCCACAGGTTTCGGCAGCCTTGCGGAGATGGAGGCCTGGCTGGACAAGCTCGTCGCAGAAGCCGATCCGTGGATCCTGGGCAGGCAGTTCACAGCCGCCGATGTTCTGTATGCGGCGGCGCTCAACTTCTACATGATGTTCGACCTGCTTCCCAAGAAGCCGGCTTACGTCGACTATACCGCGCGGGCGAACGAACGCCCGGCGGCAAAGCGGGCGCAAGAAAGGGACAATGGCTGAGATCGTCAATCTTCGGCGTGTGAAGAAGGCAAAGGCCCGCGCGGAAAAATCGCGCGAGGCCGACGCCAATCGCACCAGGCACGGCGTGGCCAAACCTGTGCGCGATCTTGCGAAAGCGCGAGCCGATAAAGAAAAGAAGATCGCCGACGATCACAAACTAGAAAAAGAATAAGAACCTCCCTCTACCCCTTCAGGGGGGAGAGGGTTGGGGTGAGGGGGCGGCAAAGCCAAACCATCGTTCCGTCCATTCGAGCATCGCTCGAAAAGCAAAGCATCAAATCCGATTTATCAACTTTGCATCAGCGGCCCCTCACCCTGCCCTCTCCCCCCTGAAGGGGGAGAGGGAAATGTTTTTGCGAAATTTGGGGGAGGCAGAGTAAGAACATCGGCATGACCGCCAAATCCAACGGCCCCTTCGCCGGACTTCTCGTTCTTGATCTCACCCGCGTACTCGCCGGGCCCTATGCCGCCATGCTGATGGGTGAGCTTGGCGCGCGCGTCATCAAGATCGAGCCGCCGGTGAAAGGCGACGACGCGCGCCATATCGGCCCGTTCCTCACCGCGAAGAACGGCAAGGTGAAATCCGGCTACTACATGGCGTTCAACCGCGGCAAGCAGTCCATCGCGCTCGACCTGAAGGCGGAAGGCGACAAGAAGATCTTCGAGGCCCTCCTCGCCCGCGCCGACGTCCTCATCGAGAACTATCGCGGCGGCACGATGGAGAAGCTCGGCTATGGCTACGATGCGCTGAAGGACAAGTATCCGCGCCTCATCTACGCCGCCGTGTCCGGCTTCGGCCATACCGGCCCCTATTCCCACCGCCCCGCCTACGACATGGTGGTGCAGGCGATGGGCGGCGTGATGAGCGTCACCGGCCATCCCGGAGGCCCGCCGACGCGCGTCGGCACGTCCATCGGCGATGTCGCGGCCGGCATGTTCGGCACCATTGGCATCGCGACCGCACTCTACGACCGCGAGCGCACGGGGCGCGGGCAGAAAGTCGACGTCGCCATGCTCGACAGCCAGGTGGCGATTTTGGAGAACGCGGTGACGCGCTATGTCGCCACCGGCGACGTGCCGGGCAAGCTCGGCAGCCGCCATTCCTCCATCGCGCCTTTCGCCGCCTTCGCCACGAAGGACGGGCATATCGTGATCGCCGCCGGCAATGACGAGATATGGGCGCGCGCCTGCCGCGTGATCGGCCGCGAGGAACTGACGCGCGATCCCCGCTTCCTCACCAATCCCCTGCGGGTGCAGCACGTCGATGCGATGACGGCGGAGATGGAGAAGGCGCTGTCCGCCAGATCGTCGAAGGAATGGCTCGCGGCGCTGGAAGCCGAAGGCGTACCCTGCGGCCCGATCAACACCGTCGCCGACGTGATGGCCGATCCCCAGGTCGTCTCCCGCAACATGATCATCGACACGCTCGATCCCGACCTCGGCCCGATCAAGATGCAGGGCAATCCGGTGAAGCTTTCGGCGCATGAAGACCCGAAGACGCGGAGCGCCGCCGCGGATCTGGACGCGGACCGCACCGCGATCTTGAAGGAATTCGGCCTGGACTGATCTTTGCCGGCGATTGGCGGAAATCGAGGCCTTTCTGTCCTTCGCGCCGGCCGCCATGGCGCGCTAGATTCGCGATGAAGGAGAGACCGATGCTCGAACTGCGTCCCAATTGCGAATGCTGCGACAAGGACCTGCCGCCGGACTCCGCCGAAGCGCGCATCTGCACCTTCGAATGCACCTTCTGCGCGGATTGCGCCACGGGGATGCTCAAAGGAGTCTGCCCCAATTGCGGCGGGAACATGGTTCCACGCCCGATCCGCCCTCCGCAGATGCTCGCCAAGTATCCCGCTTCGACAAAGCGTGTCACGAAGGCCGGCGGCTGCACAAAAGCCGCCTGACGTCCGCGGCCATTGCTGCCTAGTGACCGATGAGCTTCAGCGCGACCGGCTTCCAGAAGCCGCTTCCGTAGAGCAGGACCGCGCTAAGCTGGCTGATGGCGATCCACGCGATGGCGGGCAGGTAAACCGGATGAAACCGGCGGCGGGTGGCGAGGTCGTAGGCGCCCATGCCCAGGATCAGAATATCGTTGCCGAAATAAAGGCCCGCCAACGTCGGCCAGAAGCCGTCACCGAACATGGCGTGGACGCCGCCGCCCAGCCAGCGCGCGAAGCCCGCATCGCTGATGTAGAGCGTCGCCAGCAGGATCAGCCGCTTGTGTGCCGGGGGATTGCCGCGGTTCAGGAAGGCGCCCGACGCCAGCACCGCGAACGACAATATGTCGGTCAACTGCACAGAGAGGAATGACGGATCGCTGTCGGGTGTGCCGAACTTCGCGCGTGCGACGACGATGGCCGTCGCCGGTCCAAGCACCACCATGGCCGCGGCAAGCACCATGGCAGCGGCGCCCAGCCGGAAATGCAGGTCGTGCCGCCGGGTGCGGATCAGGAGAACCTGCGCCGTCAACACGGCCAGCCAGCCGAAAAAGGCCACGGCGTGAAAATGCACGATCAACGGATAGGGCGTCTCATGCGTCGCGACGTGCTGGATCATCTCCGGCACGAAACCCATCAGGACACCGATCCAGATCAGCACCACGTAAGTGATGAAGAAGTTGCGGTCGAACTTGTGATAAGGCGCGAAAGGCGCCGATGGGCGAGGCGCAACACCCGCAGCGATATCTGACGACATGCCTAGCCCCCGAAGCCTGGACGATCAGAATGCCGGAATTTTACTCTTCGATGAGCGTGTCAGGCAACCGGTTGGACTTGTCCGCACCCTGGGGAAAATGCCTTGCAAGCTCGTCGCCGCACAGTCCGATGGCAACGACAAAGCCTTCTCCCGCCCGATTGTGGCCGAGCGATTCGCCGAGCGTCGCTGCGGCCTTGTGCCAGACGGCGGCGTTGCACGCCTTGCCGGCGGTGTCGCTGACAACGATCTCCACCATGCGGTCGCAGCGCGAGACGTAGATCATCGCATAGGCGCCGTCCGCCAGCCGCGCCATGAGCGTGGCGAAGTGGTGCCGCGCCATGCGGCGCACGCGATGGCGTTTGACGAAGGACGGCGTCATCAGCCGCCGCACCGCCGGGATCGAGACGACGAGCGCGACAATTGCGAAGAGAATCGCCTGCCCGATCGCGTATGTCCCCAGCACCACAAGGACCTCCCGGGCCGCGGACTGCTGCGCTGCCCAGCCTGAAATCAATTCGCCCAGCACCAGCGGCCGAAAGCCCAGCGCGAGTGTCGCCGGCGGAAGCGCGAGCGCCACAAGTGCCGCCCAGGCCAGCGGCACTTCGCGATAGTCCGAGGCTTCCTCGCTCAGCACGCAGCAGACTTCGCCGGAGGTTTTCGTCTCCGCCTGCGCCACCGCTTCGGCAATGCGCTGACGGTCTTCCGTAGAGAGCGTCACCATGATCCCGAGGCCCCGCCGCCGCCGAACGAGCCGCCACCGCCGCTGAAGCCGCCACCGCCCCAGCCGCTGCCGCCGCCCCAACCGTCACGGCGGCCGCCGCCCATGCTGCCGAGAATGATCCAGGGGAGCATGCCCATGCCGCCGCCACGGCGGAAGATGCTGCCCACGATGATCATGATGACGATGAAGACAAAGATCGCCGTGAACGGATCGTCGGAGTTCTGATCCTTCACCTGTTTTTCCGCTTCGGCTACGCGCGCTTTCGCGGCCGGTGCGTCCAGCAACAATTGCTGAACGATCGCATCGGTGCCCGCCACGATGCCGCCCTGCATGTCGCCGGACTTGAACTTCGGCAGCACGCGTTCCTGCAGGATCACGCTGGAAAGCGCGTCGGTGAGGATCGGCTCAAGCCCGTAGCCGACTTCGATGCGCGTGCGATGCTCATTCGGCGCGATGATGAACAGCACGCCGTTGTTCAGCTTCTTCTGCCCGATGCCCCAGGCGCGGCCAAGCTGGTAGCCGTAATCCTCGATCTCGTAACCCTGCAGCGACGGCAGCGTGACGACGACGAGCTGGCGCGAGGTGCGCTGCTCCAGGTCCGCGAGCTTCTGCGTGAGTTGTGCCTGCACATCCGGAGACAGCACATGCGCGCCGTCCACCACCCGACCGGTGAGCTGCGGAAAGGTCGGCGCCGCAAGCGCCGCCCCCGCAAAGGCGAAGACAATCGCCAGTGCGAGCGCGGCACGCTTGAGGAGGGTTTGCGTCATCAGGGCTGCTGCGGCGGGAAGCTGACCTTCGGCGCCGTCTGCGCGGAGGCCGCCGCCGTGAAGGGCTGCGCTTCCTTCTGGCCGCTATAGATCGTCTTCGCCCAGATCACCGTCGGGAAGGTGCGCAGGCTCGTGTTGTATTGCCGCACGGCCTCGTTGTAGTCGCGTCGCGAGATGGCGATGCGGTTCTCCGTGCCTTCGAGCTGCGATTGCAGCGCCAGGAAGTTCTGGTTCGATTTCAGGTCGGGATAATTCTCCGTGATCGCAAGCAGCCGTCCGAGCACGCCGGAGAGCTGGTCCTGCGCCGCCTGGTATTTCTGGAACGCTTCGGGATTGGTGATGGTGGAGGCATCGACCTTCACCTGCGTCGCGCTGGCCCGCGCCTTCACGACGTCGACCAGCACCGTCTTCTCCTGCTGGGCATAGCCCTGCACGGTGGCGACGAGGTTGGGGACCAGGTCCGCCCGGCGCTGATACTGGTTCTGGACGTCACCCCAGGCCGCCTTCACCTGCTCGTCCTTGGTGGGAATGTCGTTGATGCCGCAACCGGCGAGGTACAGCGGCAGGAAAAGGACCAGGAGCGCGCGCCCCAAATTGTTGCGTCCGATCGCGAGATTCATGGGTGTTTCCCCTGAAGGGTTGGCCTCGATGGCGGCTAATATAGGGATTTCCCGACATCCGCGCAGGGGTGAAAAACGCCGCCGGACAGCCTACATTGCCGAACGCCTTTCGGCTCGGACTTGGCTTCAGTGTCCGATCAACCCCATTGCGACAACCTTCCAATGTGGATCGCGCATGAGAAGCGTTGCGATGATCTGGATGGTCACCAGCCAGACGGCGCCCGCCACATAGGCGGGATGCAGCCGGCGGCGCGTGACCAGATCATATGCCCCAAGACCGGCAATGAGCACCTCGCTTCCCAAATAGGTACTCCATAACGTTGCAACGAATCCGCTGACGAGAGCAGCGTGCACGTATCCTCCCAGCCATCGCGCGAATCCGGCGTCACTGATGGCGAACGTAGCCAGCAGGATCAGCCTCTTGTGGGCGGAGGGACTGCCTCGCATCACGAATGCCGCTGATGCCAGGCCCGCGAAGGCCAAAATCGAGAGCAATTGGGCCGCGAGAAAAGACGGATCGCTTTCGGTGGTCCCAAATTGTGCGCGTTGCATCGCAATTGCAGTCGCCGGCCCCAGAACGACCATGATTGCCGCCAGCGCGATAGCTGCCGTTCCCAGTTTGCGATGCAGATCCGGCCGTCCGCTGCGCATCAACAAAATCTGGGCGGTCAACACCACAAGCCAGCCCCCGAATGCGACGGCGTGAAAATGCACGATGAGCGGATAGGCAACATGCGGCGTCGCGAAATGCCTGACGAGATCGGAGCCAAACCCCAGAATAACGCCGAACCAGACAGTTGCCGCGATCGCCAGAAGGAAATTGCGGTCCCACTGATGGTAAGAGGCAAAAGGATCGAGGCGGCGGGCCGCGCTGGATGCGATTGTTTCAGACGACATGGTCCCCCCTGGCTGGCCATTCCATCGAGCGACTGACGCCCCCAATCGGACCGGGTGAATTTATCACGTGAGATTGCCGGCCGAACACCACCATTCGCCGACATGAACTGGACATGGAACAGGCAACCGGAGCCGGAAATCCAAGGCTATTTGGGGTTTCGCCTTGAGAACAAAAACGCGACACCGCAATTGGCACCCTGCTACACTATCGGGAATCATGACAGCGAACCCCTATTCCGATCCGCTGGACGCGGCCTTCGGCGACGAAGATCACGATGCTTCGCCGCCGATCGCCCAGCGCGAGCCGCCTTATCTTGCAGGCCTGAATCCGGAGCAGCGCGAAGCCGTGCTGACGGTGGACGGTCCTGTGCTGGTGCTGGCCGGTGCCGGCACGGGCAAGACGCGCGTGCTCACAACCCGCCTCGCCCACATCCTCGCGACCCGCCGCGCCTGGCCGGGGCAGATGCTGGCCGTGACCTTCACGAACAAGGCCGCGCGCGAGATGAAGGAGCGCATCGGCGCACTGATCGGCGGCGTGGTCGAGGGCATGCAGTGGCTCGGCACCTTCCACTCCATCGGCGCCAAGATGCTGCGCCGCCACGCGGAGCTTGCCGGCCTCAAGTCCAATTTCACCATCCTTGATGCCGACGACCAGCTGCGCCTGATGAAGCAGCTCGTCGAGGCCGAGGGCATCGACGACAAGCGCTGGCCGGTGCGCACGCTTGCCAGCCTCATCGACGGCTGGAAGAACCGCGGACTTCGCCCGGAAGATGTGCCGGACGGCGAAGCGCACGGCTTCGCCTTCGGCAAGGGCCGCGATCTCTACCGGCAATACCAGGAGCGGCTGAAGGCGCTGAACGCGGTGGACTTCGGCGACCTGCTGCTGGAGGTGCTCACCATCCTGCGCACCAATCCGGACATCCTCGCCGAATATCGCGACCGCTTCAAATACATGCTGGTGGACGAATACCAGGATACCAACGTCGTTCAATATCTGTGGCTGAAGCTGCTGGCGGGCAGCCAGGGCAATATCTGCGTCGTCGGCGACGACGATCAGTCCATCTATGGCTGGCGCGGCGCGGAAGTGGAGAACATCCTGCGCTTCGAGCGCGACTTCCCCGGCGCGAAAGTCATCCGCCTGGAGCGCAACTACCGCTCGACACCCGCGATCCTCGGCGCCGCATCCGGTCTCATCACCGCGAACAAGGGCCGCCTCGGCAAGACGCTGTGGACCGAGGGCGATCATGGCGAGAAGATCAAGGTGCAGGGCGTGTGGGACGCCGAGGAGGAAGCCCGCGCCGTCGCCGCCGAAGCCGAGAATCTGCACAGCAAGGGCGATGCGTTCTCGCAGATGGCCATTCTGGTGCGCGCCTCGTTCCAGATGCGCGAGTTCGAAGACCGCTTCCTGTCGCTCGGCCTGCCTTACAAGGTAATTGGCGGTCCGCGCTTCTATGAGCGCGCGGAAATCCGCGATGCGATGGCGTATCTGCGCCTCATCGCGCAGGGCGACGACGACCTCGCCTTCGAGCGCATCGTGAACAAGCCCAAACGCGGCATCGGCGATGCCTCCGTGCAGTCACTCCATGCCTTCGCGCGTGCACAGCACATGCCGCTGCTCATCGCCGCGCGCGAGATCGCGACGACCGACGAGCTTCCGCCCAAGGCGCGCAAGGCACTGGGCGAGCTGGCCGCGAATTTCGCGCGCTGGACGGAAACCGCGAAGGTGCTGCCCCACACCGAGCTTGCCGAGATGGTGCTGGATGAATCCGGCTACACCGACATGCTCAAGAACGACAAGTCCGCCGAAGCGCCGGGGCGGCTCGACAATCTGAAAGAACTCGTCCGCTCGATGGAGCAATACGAATCCCTCGCCGGATTCCTCGAGCATGTCTCGCTCGTCATGGAGCTGGAGCAGAACGACAGCGGCGACCGCATCAGTTTGATGACCTTGCATGCCGCCAAGGGCCTGGAATTCGACACTGTGTTCCTGCCGGGGTGGGAGGAAGGCCTCTTCCCGTCGCAGCGCACGATGGACGAGAACGGCCTTGCGGGCTTGGAAGAAGAGCGCCGCCTCGCCTATGTCGGCCTCACGCGCGCGAGGAAGCGCATCCTTGTCTATTTTGCCGCGAACCGGCGCGTGCACGGCAACTGGCAAAGCGCCCTGCCCTCGCGCTTCATCACCGAATTGCCGGAGGAGCATGTCGATACGATCGTCGACGAAGGCTTCTATGGCGGCAGCGTCGGTTTCCGCGACAACGCGCAGGCGGCGAATTTCGGCAGCACCTATGACTCGCCGGGCTGGCGGCGCGCGCAGGCCAACCGTGCGAGCCAGGGCGCCATGCGCACCCGCCCGCCGATGATCGAGGCTCAGGCCTACACGATCCAGACGAGCGATCCGGACAGCTCCCAATTCAACCGCGGCGAGCGCGTCTTTCACCAGAAATTCGGCTATGGCCGCGTGACCTTCGTGGAAGGCAACAAGCTCACCGTCGATTTCGACAAGGCGGGCGAAAAAAAAGTGATCGACAATTTTGTGACGCGAGCGTGACACGCGCAGCTTCGTGGCGCGCGCGTCATCTTCTGCTCGCGCAGTAATCGCGGAAGCTGATCAACTGGTTGCATTGCGTCCCCGGCAGTGCAGCGCCCGTCGTTGAGGCGCGCAGTTCCCATTCAGAGACATTTCCACAGTGATCGCCGCGCATTGAGCGACGCGCGGCGGCGCGCTACGAGAACGGCCCTCCCATCGGGCTCATCGTGTTTTGGTGAGCCATTCGCCTTGCGTACCCACAAGGAGAATGCCCATGCCCGACCAGCCTTCATCGCATGACAGACGCACGATACTCGCCGCCACAGCAGCGGCGAGCGCCGTCGGCTTGCTTGGACTGCAGCCCGCCAAAGCCGCCAACCCACCCGCAAAGGAGCACACAATGGCCACGCCCGCTATTCGCCCGTTCCATTACGAAGCGCCGAAAGACGACCTTGCCGATCTCAAGCGCCGCATCGCGGCCACGCGCTGGCCGGACAAGGAGCAGGTTCCGGACACCACGCAGGGCGTGCAGGTCGCCACGATGAAGAGCCTCGCGGATCACTGGGCGAACCACTATGACTGGCGCAAATGCGAGGCGAAGCTTTTCTCCTATCCGCATTTTCTCACCGAGATCGACGGGCTCGACATCCATTTCATCCATGTGAAGTCCAGGCACGCGAATGCATTGCCGATGATCGTCACGCATGGCTGGCCGGGCTCGGTCGTCGAGCAATTGAAGATCATCGATCCGCTCACCGATCCCACCGCGCATGGCGGCACCGAGGCGGATGCCTTCCATCTCGTGATCCCGTCGCTGCCGGGCTATGGCTTCTCAGGCAAGCCGCGAGAAGTCGGCTGGAACCCGCCGCGCATCGCCAAGGCCTGGGCGGTGCTGATGGAACGCCTCGGCTACAAGCACTACGTCGCGCAAGGCGGCGACTGGGGCAACGCGGTCACCGAGCACATGGCGGTGCAGCAGCCGCCGGGCCTTGTGGGCATCCACACCAACATGCCCGCCACGGTGCCGGCCGAGATCAATGCATCGCTCGCCGCAGGCAAGCCGCCCGCCGGACTTTCGCCCGACGAGCACAATGCGTGGGAGCAGCTCAATTTCTTCAACAACAACGGCCTCGGCTATGCGATCGAGATGAACAACCGGCCGCAGACCCTCTATGCGCTCGCTGACTCACCCGTCGGCCTCGCCGCATGGATGATCGACCACGACGACCGCAGTGAGAAGATGATCGCGCGCAGCTTCGCCGGGCAGAACGAGGGCCTGTCGAAGGACGACGTCCTGGACAATGTCACGCTCTACTGGCTCACGAACACCGCGGTCTCTTCCGCGCGTCTCTACTGGGACAATGCACATCATCCGACAGGCGGTTTCTTCGACCCGCGCGGCATCAAGATTCCGGTCGCCGTCACCGCCTTCCCCGACGAGATCTATACCGCGCCGAAAAGCTGGGCGGAGAAGGCCTATCCGAAGCTGGTCCACTACAACAAGGCACCGAAAGGCGGTCACTTCGCGGCGTGGGAGCAGCCCGCATTCTTCGTTTCGGAGATGCGCGCTTCGTTCAAGACGCTGCGCGCGTGACGATGGCTGACGACATAGACCAGCGCCGCCGCGACTTTCTGGGCGCGGCGGCGGCCGCCTTCGCCGCGGGAGAGTTCGCCATGACCAGCGCCGCGGATGCCAAGCCTGCGGCGCCCGTCAGATCCACCGCGCATACATCGTTCGGCCCGCTGAAGCAGATCGATGCGGGCGCGCTGAACATCGGATATGCGGAAACCGGTCCCGCCAACGGGCCGGCCGTGCTTCTGCTGCATGGCTGGCCGTATGACATCCACGCCTTCGTCGACGTCGCCCCGCTTCTGGCACAGGCGGGCTATCGCGTGATCGTGCCTTACTTGCGCGGCTACGGCACCACGCGGTTTCTTTCCGCCGATACGCCCCGCAACGGCCAGCAATCGGTCGTCGCCGTCGATGCCATCGCACTGATGGATGCGCTGAAGATCGACAAAGCCATCGTCGCCGGATTCGACTGGGGCGCACGCACGGCAGACATCATGGCCGCGCTGTGGCCGGAGCGGTGCAAGGCGCTGGTGTCGGTAAGCGGCTATCTCATCGGCAACCCGGAAGCGGGCAAGGCGCCGCTGCCGCCGAAAGCCGAATTGCAGTGGTGGTATCAGTTCTATTTCGCCACCGAGCGCGGCCGCGCCGGCTACGACAAGTACCGCCGCGATTTCGCAAAACTGATCTGGCAGCTCGCCTCGCCCAAGTGGAATTTCGACGACGCCACCTTCGAGCGCAGCGCGGCGGCGTTCGACAATCCGGACCATGTCGCCATCGTGATCCACAATTACCGCTGGCGGCTTGGCCTTGCCGAAGGTGAAGCGAAATACGACACGCTGGAGAAGAAGCTCGCCGCCGCGCCGGTGATCGCCATTCCCACGATTACGATGGAGGGCGACGCCAACGGCGCGCCGCATCCCGAACCTTCCGCCTATCGCGCGAAGTTCTCGGGGAAATACGAACACCGCACAATCGGTGGCGGCATCGGCCACAATCTCCCGCAGGAAGCGCCCGCCGCGTTCGCCAAGGCCGTCATGGACGTCGGCAAGCTCTGAGGCAGCGAAGTCTTACAGGCCGAATGCCGCGACGATCCGCGCCGCGCATTCTTCCGGTGAGGCAGCTGCCGTATCGACGTCCATGTCGTAGCGCATGCCGCGATGAACGTGGCTGAATTGATGCCGCGACAGTCCGATCACGCGGTCGCCGCGATCGCGCTCCCGCCGTTCGAGGACCTCCAGCGGCGCATGCACGCCGACCCTGATGAATCGATAGGGCGCGAACCGGGATTCATAGTCGGCCAGTGTCTGTGCCGGATCATCGAACAGCACGTCGTCCAGAATGACGTTGTTGCCTTCTGCAGCCATCGCCGCCGCGGCAGCGCGCATGCCGGCGAGCAACCGGAGAAGCACCGGTCCCGACTGCACGATGGTGACGCGGTGCCCGTCCTGCTGCGTTTCCTCGAATCGATAATAGTCCGGATGGCCGAACGTGCCGGGCGGCAGCATCTCCAGGAACGCGTCCATGGCGACATGCACGAAGGGCTGGGCAGCCTTGCGCTGAATCGCCTTCGCCAGCGAGCTTTTCCCGGAGCTGCTCGCGCCGTTGAGAAGAATGATCGTGGTCATTTCGCACCCTTTCGCGCGCCGGATTTAAGAACAGGCTCTGCTTGGATGACAAAGCGGTCTGCAAGCGCTAGCGTCTTGCGTGCCATGCCGTGCGGACATGGCCCGCCGGTTGTGGCCCCATTCGGGTCTACCTATCTGATGCGTTCACCGCCGCCCTCCCGCGGCAAATTTTTCGCAAATCATTCGGGGTGAAATCATGAATGCATTGTCTCTTTTGAAAATCGCGCTTGTCGTCTTCGGCATCGCCTTCCTTTCGATCTATCCGCTTTCCATCGTCTGGCCGTCGGGCTGGGCCTGGCACATGGGCGCGCCCTATGCGTCCGACTATTTCATGATGATCGTAGGCGTCTACTTTGTGCTCGGAATCTTCCTGATCCTCGCGGCGCGCGATCCGCTCGCCAATCGCAGCCTGATCTGGTTCACCGCGATTTCGAGCGCGGTGCATGGCGCGATCATGACCCAGCAGTCCTTCGGCATGACGGGCGGCATGAGCCACATGGGCCACCTGGTGGGCGACGTTCCGGCGCTGTTCGGCGTGACCATCATCCTTGGCGGTCTGCTCTGGAGCGCGGACAAGTCCGCCGCTTGAGGAAGTCGTGGCGCTGGCGTAAAGCCCAGCGCCATGGCCGCCAACCCGCCCCTCTGGAAAGCCGAGATCGTCGTCACCAAGGACGAAGCGGGCGACATCGCGTCCGCATTCGAGCTCGGCACGTCGCCGCAGGCGGTGCTGATCCATGAAGAGCCGTTCAAGCCGGATGCGGTGGTGGAAGCGCTCTATACCGAGATGCCGGATGGCGACCTGCTGGCGAAGCTCGCGGGCCGCGCGGTGCACGTCCAGCTCCTGCCCGATACCGACTGGATCAAGCTCAGCCAGGAAGGCCTGCCGCCGGTGCGCGCCGGGCGCTTCTTCGTTTACGGCGCACATGATGCGGGCACGGTGCCGCCGGGCGTCATTCCCATCCGCATCGAAGCCGGCATGGCGTTCGGCACCGGTCATCACGAGACCACGTCGCTTTGTCTCGGCGCGCTCTCCGATCTGGCCAAGCGCAAGCGTTATGAGAATGTGCTGGACCTGGGCTGCGGCACCGGGCTCCTTGCCATCGGCGCAGCCAAACTTTGGCGCCAGCGCGTGGTCGCGTCCGACATCGATCCCACCGCGGTCAGGATCACGCGCGAAAACGCGGCGGCGAACGGCGAAGCCACGCTCATCCATGCCGTCACCGCCGATGGCCTCGCCAGTCCCGCGCTCGCCGCAAAGGCGCCCTACGATTTCATCATTGCGAACATTTTAGCCGGCCCCCTAACCCAGCTTGCGCCCTCCATCGCGAATGCGCTGGCGAAAGGTGGCGTGCTCATCCTGTCGGGCCTTCTGACCTGGCAGGAGAATCTTGTTCTCAGTTTCTATCGTCCGTTCGGCCTTATCTTGCGCGAGACGCGGCGCGATGGCCCGTGGACGGCGCTGGTGCTTGAGGCATCCCGCGGGCGGCGCTAGGTTGCCCGCATGGACAAAACCCAATCTTTCCAGTCGTTCGACGACCGCTCAGACGCCGCCACGGTTGCGCCGCGCCTGAAATCCCTTCGCGCAGAACTCGCCAAACGCGGCCTCGACGGTTTCGTCGTTCCGCATTCGGACGAATATCAGAGCGAATATTTGCCCGAGTGCAACGAGCGCCTCGCATGGCTCACGTCCTTCACCGGATCCGCCGGCGCCGCCGTCGTGCTGAAGGACAAGGCGGCCGTGTTTGCGGATGGCCGCTACACGCTGCAGGTCCGCCAGCAGACGGACACGAAACAATTCGAGCCGCGCGATCTGGTTGAAGAAGGGCCGAATGGCTGGCTCGCCAACAACGCGCCGAAGGGCGCCAAGATCGGTTTCGATCCCTGGGTGCATTCCGCCGCCAGCGCCGATGCGTTGCGTGCCGCTGTGGAGAAGGCCGGTGCCACGCTGGTCGCTGTCGACGGCAATCCAATCGATGCGGTATGGCACGATCGCCCCGCCGCGCCGACCGCCAAAGCCGTTCCGCATGCCATGAACCTCGCCGGCGAAAGCGCCGAAGCCAAGCGCACGCGCATCGCCGAAGACATCAAGAAGAACGGCGCTGACGCCGCCATCGTAAGCCTCGCGGATTCCATCTGCTGGCTGCTGAACGTGCGCGGCGGCGATACCCCACACACGCCCTTCGTTCTTTCTTACGCGATCCTCAACAGCGACGGCTCCGCCGACTGGTTCGTGGACGAACGCAAGATCACGCCGGAAGTGACCAAGCACCTTGGCAACGCCGTGCGCGTGCGCGCGCCGGCGGAATTCAATTCCGCGCTCGATGCGCTGAAAGCCAAGACGGTCGTCGCCGATGCGAACTGGACCGCGGCCGCGGCGTTCGATCGCCTCGCCAAGGCCGGCGCCACCGTGAAGCGCGGCGTCGATCCCTGCCAGTTGCCCAAGGCCTGCAAGAACCCGGTGGAGATCGAGGGCACGCGCAAGGCGCATATCCGCGACGGCGCGGCACTGTCCAACTTCCTCGCGTGGATGGCGCGCGAAGCGCCGAATGGCGAGCTGACGGAAATTGAGGCGGCGGAAACGCTGGAAGGCTATCGCAAGAAGATGGGATCGCTCACCGACCTGTCGTTCGATTCCATTTCCGGGGCCGCGCCCCATGCCGCGCTGCCGCACTATCGCGTGACCACCTCGTCCAACCGCAAGATCAATAGGAACGAGATCTATCTCATCGATTCCGGCGGCCAATATCCCGACGGCACCACCGACGTGACGCGCACCATGATCGTGGGCACGCCAACGGCGGAGATGAAGGACCGCTTCACCCGCGTGCTGAAAGGCCATATCGCGCTCGCCACGATGAAATTCCCGGCCGGCACGCCGGGCGTTGCGCTGGACGCCTTCGCACGCAAGGCGCTGTGGGATGCGGGGCTCGATTACGATCACGGCACGGGCCACGGCGTCGGTTCTTATCTGTCGGTGCATGAAGGCCCGCAGAACATCTCCAAGCGGCCGATCCAGCAGCCGCTGATGCCGGGCATGATCTGCTCCAACGAGCCGGGCTACTACAAGGAAGGCGAATACGGCATCCGCATCGAGAACCTGATCGTCGTCACCGAGCCCAGGGAGGTGAAGGGCGGCGACCGCAAGATGATGGAGTTCGAGACGATCACATGGGCGCCGATCGACCTGAACCTCGTGGAACCGTCTCTGCTGACGAAAGACGAGCGCGACTGGCTGAACGCGTATCACGCCAAGACGCGCGAGAAACTTGCGCCGCTGGTGGATAGCGATACAAAGGCGTGGCTCGAAACCGCGACGCGGGCGATCTGATCATGAAAATGTTTTCGCGTTGCGTTCTTGCCACCGCACTGTTCGCACTCGCCGGCTGCTCGGTGTGGCCGGTCGATCAGGATCCCAGGGGAATGGGCCTTCGCCGCGACGCCAATCGGGTCGTGGATGCGATCCAGGCTTATCACCGCGACAAGGGCTTCTGGCCCGCCTCGCTGGGCGCGCTGACGCCGCAATACATCGCCGCGCTGCCCGACGAGCCGCGCTTGGACTATCACGCCTATGACGGCTCGGTGCTCTATCACTACATCCCGTCATGGCCGCAGCTTCGCCCGGTGTGGTGCCAGTCCGTCGGCGCCACCACCGAATGGCGCTGCAAGGAGAAGACGGTCTAGGCCAGCGCTCTCTCTTTTTCGTCATCACACGGTCGCGCGTTTCTCACGCGCGATCCGGGTGACCCATTTTCGGACCAAAGAAGAAAATGGGTTGCCCGGACAAGCCGGGCAATGACAAATGAGGGAAAGTTTGAGTGACAATGATCTAGCACGCGTATGACCGGCGCTCTATATTTCCGTCATCAGGAGATTCCCATGAAATCGCTCGCCGTCGCTGCTGCGCTTTCCGCTTTCGCGCTCGCCGGATGCGCCACCGGCACCTTCGTCAGCAAGGAAGACAGCGCGCAGTTCCAGAAGGGCGTGACGACGGAACAGCAGGTTTTGGCGGCGCTGGGCGAGCCGGATGCAAAGGCCGAGCTCATCAATGGCGGGCGGCGCGACAGTTACATCCACAATTCCGGCGGCCCCAATCCGGTCGACTATATCCCGCTGCTCGCGCTCGCGACCGAAAGCGGCTACGAGCACACCACGACCGTGAACTTCGATTTCAACGCGCAGGGCGTGCTGGTGGATGTCACCCGCTACCGCGAGCGGACCTGAAGCGAAAAACCAGCGGCTTCAAAGGCTTAAAATAATTATTCCTACATTCAAGAATAATTATTTAACATGTTCTCGGCCGCGATGTAGAAGGCTCAAATCTTCCCGCCGTGTGCGAAATGCACCTGTCGCCGAAACATGGCGGCTTCAATTCTGTATTTCATCGGCGCTTGGAAGCGGGGGGCGGTACCCCCCCCACGATTTGAAATTCAAATACCAGCCGTTGATCCGCGCGAACGATATATTGTGTTCAGCAGCTCGCGGAAGGATGACACGCCTCAAAGCCCCTTGATCATCGCGAGCCACTCGTCCTCGTCGATCACCTTGATGCCGAATTTCTGCGCGTCGGCGAGCTTCGATCCGGCGCCGGGGCCGGCGACGACGAGATCGGTCTTCTTGGAAACGGAGCCGGCGGTTTTCGCGCCAAGCGACTCAGCTTTCACCTTGGCTTCCTGCCGCGTCATCTTCTCCAGGCTGCCGGTGAAGACGACCGTCTTGCCCGCGACCGGCGATCCCTTGATCTTCGGCGCGGCGATGTCCTGAACGTCCACCTCCTTCAGGAGGTGATCGACAAGCTTGCGGTTGTGCGGCTCGTCGAAGAAATCCTTGATCGCCTCGGCCACCACGTCGCCGATGCCGCCGATGGCGTTGAGCTGCTCGACGGCGTCCCTGGACTCCATCGCCTCCACGAAGGCATCGATGGAATGGAAGGTGCGGGCCAGAAGCCGCGCATTGGTCTCGCCGACATGGCGGATGCCAAGCGCGTTGATGAAACGGTCCAGCCCGATCTTGCGGCGCGCATCGATGGCGGCGATCAGATTCTCGACCAGCTTGCCCTCGCCCTCGTCCTTCTTCCTGGACTTGGTTTCGACGGCGTCCTTGCCCTCCTTTGCGCGGCGTTCGGCGCTCTGCTCCGCGCGCTTTTCGGCGAGGACTTTGCCAAGCTTCGAAGGGTTCTTCGCCAGCAGGAAGATGTCCGCCGGCTCCTTCAGCATTCCGGCTTCATGCAGCGTCTCGATGTAAGTCCCGCCGAAGCCCTCGATATCGAAAGCGTCGCGGCCGACGAAATGCTTGAGACGCTCCACCGCCTGCGCCGCGCAGATGAGCCCGCCGGTGCAGCGGCGATCCACGTCCTGCTTGCCGGTCTTCTCGTCCACCTCGCGCACGGCATGGCTGTGGCAGATCGGGCATTTCTGCGGAAACTGATAGGGCCTGGAGCCGCGCGGCCGCTTGTCGGTCAGAACCTTCACCACCTGCGGGATCACGTCGCCGGCGCGCTGGATGATGACAGTGTCACCCTCGCGCGCGTCGAGCCGTTCGATCTCGTCCTCGTTGTGGAGGGTTGCGTTCTCGACCACCACGCCGCCGACGGTGATGGGCTTGAGCCGCGCCACGGGTGTCAGCTTGCCGGTGCGCCCGACCTGGATGTCGATCTTCTCGAGAATGGTTTCGGCTTGCTCCGCCGCGAATTTATGCGCGATGGCCCAGCGCGGCGAGCGCGACACGAAGCCCAAGCGTTCCTGCAGGTCAAGATCATCGACCTTGTAGACAACGCCGTCGATGTCGTAGCCGAGCTTGGCGCGCTTGCTTTCGATGTCGTCGTAGAATTTCAGGACTTCCTTGATCGTCTCGCAGCGACGGATGAGCGGGTTTACCTTGAACCCGAAACCCTTGAACGCTTCCAGCATGCCCCACTGCGTATCGGCGGGCATCCTGCTCACTTCGCCCCAGGTATAGGCGAAGAAGTTGAGCGAGCGCGATGCGGTGATGGAGGGATCGAGCTGACGCACCGAGCCGGCCGCGGAATTTCGGGGATTGGCGTAGGTCTGCTTGCCGTCCCTTTCCTGCCGCTTGTTCAGCGCCGCGAAGTTGGAATGGGTCATGTAGACTTCGCCGCGCACTTCCAAAACATCCGGCGCCTTGCCGGCCAGGCGTAGCGGAATATCCTTGATGGTGCGCAGATTGGCGGTGATGTCCTCGCCCTCCGCGCCGTCGCCGCGCGTCGCGCCTTGCACGAAAACACCCTTCTCGTAGCGCAGCGAAGCGGAAAGTCCGTCAATCTTGGGCTCTGCGGTGAAGGCGATCTCCTTGTCGTCCTTCATGCCGAGAAAGCGGCGGATGCGCCCCACGAACTCGGTCACATCCTCGTCGCTGAAGGCATTGTCGAGCGACAGCATCGGAACCCGGTGCACGACCTTCCTGAACTTGTCCGACACCTTAGCGCCCACGCGATGGGACGGGCTGTCGGCGCGCACCAGCTTGGGGAAGCGCGCCTCGATCGCGCTGTTGCGCTTGCGCAGCGCATCATATTCGGCGTCGGACACCGTCGGTGCGTCATGTTCGTAATAGGCGCGATCGTGTTCCGCGACCTCGGACGCGAGCCGCTCGAGTTCTTTCTTGGCTTCCGTTTCGGTGAGCTTCTCGACCGGTTTCGTGCTCATGCGCGCTTGCGGGCCTTCTTCTGCGGTGCGGCCTCGTTCATCAAGCGCTTGGCCGCTGCACGGGCTTCATCGGTGATGCTGGCGCCGGAGAGCATCCGCGCGATCTCTTCGGTGCGCTCCACATCGCTCAACATATCGACGCGCGTGCGGTCGCCCTTGCGGGTGATGCGGAAATGCCGGTCGGCTCGCGCCGCCACTTGCGGGGCATGGGTGACGAGCAGGACCTGCGTGGATTTGGCAAGGCGCTGCAACCGCTCGCCCACCGCATCGGCCACCGCGCCGCCGACGCCGCGATCGACCTCGTCGAACACCAGCGCCGCCGGCGGATCGGTTTCGGACAGCGCCACCTTCAGCGCCAGCGAGAACCGCGCCAGCTCGCCACCGGACGCGATCTTCGTCAGAGGCCCGAACGGCGCGCTCTCGATGGTGGCGACTTCAAAAGTGACACGCTCCAGCCCATGTGCCGATGCGGCGTCTTCGGGCAACTGTTCGAGCGCTACGCGGAATTTCGCGTGCGCCAGCTTCAGTGGAATGAGCTCGGACATTACCGAACCTTCCAGCTTGCGCGCCGCCGTCTTGCGCGCGGCGGTGAGCTTGCGAGCCACATCGAGAAACGCGGCGCGCGCTATGGCGACATCCGCCTCAGCGGATTTGAGGCTTGTGCCGCCCCCGGCGAGCGAATCCAGCTTGGTCTGGAACTCCGCAGCCACGCGCGGCAATTCGTCGGACGGTACGCCATATTTCCGCGCGGCGGCGCGCAGCGCATGCAGGCGATCTTCCTTGCGCTCCAATTCGCTGCCGTCGCTGTCGAGCCGCGACAGCAGGCCTTCCAGATCGCGGCGGGCTTCTTCGGTCTGGGCGAAAGCCTGTTCCAACGCCGCCTCCGCCGCAGACGCCGCCTTGCGCGCTTCTTCGTTGGTGCGGCTGAGCCGCTTCAATGCGCCCGCCAGCGAAGATTCCGCGCCGCGTTCGCCGCCCAGCAGCTCGACCGTGGCGGAGATGTCTTCCGCGATCTTGCTCGCGTTCATCAGCATGGTGCGTTCGGCGGCGAGCTTGGTTTCCTCGCCTTCTTCGGGCGCGAGCGCAGCCAGCTCGGCAGCGGCGTGGCGCACGAAATCGGCGTCCGCCGCGGCCGCAGCAGCGGCCTTGCGCAGCGCCTCGAGTTTTGCCATCGCCGCGTCCAGTTCGCTGAAGCGCGCCGCAACATTGTCTGCGAGGTTTTCATTGCCGCCGAAAGCATCGAGAATCTGGCGATGGGTGGAAGTATCGAACAACCCGCGATCATCGGACTGGCCGTGAATCTCCACCAGCATGCCGCCCAGATCGCGCAACAGGCCCACGCCGACCGGCTCATCGTTCACGAAGGCCCGCGTGCGCCCATCGGCGGCAA
This sequence comes from Rhizomicrobium sp., assembly GCA_035465595.1. Lineage (GTDB taxonomy): Bacteria > Pseudomonadota > Alphaproteobacteria > Micropepsales > Micropepsaceae > Rhizomicrobium. The sequence continues at coordinate 25,176 of DATIVW010000185.1, forward strand.
TCACCCGGCGCAGGATCACTTCGCCATCCGCCGGTATTCCGTTTTCCTGAAGAATCCCGAAGGCGCCATGTTTTGCGGCAAGATCGAAGATCGCGACAGAGGAACCCTGCGCCGCGCCGTTGCGCACGCTGGAGCGCCCGCCAGCGCGCGCGCCGGCAGCCAATCCCAGGGCATCGAGCAGGATGGATTTTCCGGCGCCCGTCTCACCCGTGAGCACGTTGAGACCGGGCGCGAAATCCAGCGCCACGTCCTCGATCAGAACGAGGTCGCGAATCTTCAGCGTCGCGAGCATAGGCCCAGTTTATAGCTGGAATTGCCTTGCAAGCCACGAGCTCTTGTCGGCTTCGGGCTTCATGTTGTGGGTCACGAGAAGGTCATAGGCATCCTGATACCACGGGCTGCCCGGATAGTTCGCGCCCAGCACGGCGGCCGCCGTCTTGGCTTCGTTGTAGACGCCCAGCGCGTAATAGGCTTCGGTCAGGCGTTCCAGCGCCTCGGCGATCTGGGGCGTCTTCTGGTAGCGCTGCACGACCGTCTTGAAGCGATTGATTGCGCCGATGTAGTCGTGCCGGACGAGATAGTAACGGCCGACTTCCATCTCCTTGCCGGCAAGGTGATCGAGCGTCAGGTCGATCTTTAGGCTGGCGTCGCGCGCATATTCGCTGTTGGGAAAACGCTGCACCACGTCCTGCAGCGCGGTGAGCGCCTGTTCCGTCGTCGTCTGGTCGCGGCCGACATCGACGATCTGCTCATACAGCGACATCGCCTTCAGATAGAAGGCGTAGGCCACTTCCCGGCTGCCCGGATGCAGCGCGATGTACTGGTCGGCGGTGTCGGTGGCGTCGGTGTATTTGTTGGCCTGGTAGTAGCAGAAGGCGCTCATCAGCATCGCGCGCCGCGCCCAGATCGAATAGGGATGCTGGCGCTCGACCTCGTCGAACTGCTTGGCGGCGTTTTCCCAGTTGTGGTCGTTGATCTGCTTCCAGGCATCCGCATAGATCTGCTCCACCGGGCGCTCGACATAAGCGGCATCCTTGTCGTCCTTGCCGCCCGTGTCGGAACAGGCCGAGAGCGCGAGACCTGCTGCGGCTACTGCCGCCACCACTGCGCCACGAAGGCGTCCGGTCTCAATATTCCTGAGGAAATTCAACAGCATACCTTCTCCCGAACAGGGCGCGGCAGGGGCCCGGACGGCCATCTTATGCCATCGAGCCGGAACCCCGGTCCAGACCGCCGATGGCAAGTTTCCCATACATGGCAAAGATTTGTGCCCGTTTAACTGATCCGGCGGCGGCAAGGGCGCGTAAAGGCTGGGACTCTATGCGCGCGGGAATAATGAACAACGGAACACTGAATGGAGCCCTAGGCAGCCTCGTGGACGATCATGTCGGTGAGCGGATACGGGTCCGCCGCACCGAGTTGGGCCTGACCCAGGAAGACCTGGCCCGCCAGCTTGGGATTTCCTACCAGCAGGTCCAGAAATACGAGACCGGCGCGAACCGCATCAGCGCCGGCCGGCTCTACGAGATCGCCGGAGAACTCGGTGTCGCGGTCGCCTATTTCTTCGAGGATTTCGATTCCGGCAAGCGCGATGCGGAGATGCCCCATGGCGGTCACAACCGCGCCGCTATCGATCTGGTGCGCAACTTTCAGGGAATCCGGGACGAAGCTCTGCGCTCCGCGGTGACCAGCCTTCTGAAGGCAATGCGGGATCTGCAGGCGAGCAACTAGGCTTCCACGACCTCGTAATTCGCTGGATCGGCGAACAGCGCGCGCAGTACCGCATTGTTCGTGGCATGGCCGGACTTCACGCCCTCGAAACGCGCGATGAGCGGCCCGCCCGCCAGCGCCATGTCGCCTATGGCATCGAGGATCTTGTGGCGCACGAACTCGTCGGGAAAGCGCATCAGGGACTTGTTGACGACATCGTCGCCTTCGATCGCCAGCGTATTCTCCAACGACGCGCCGCGGCCGAGGCCCATCTTGTTGAGCGCATCGAGCTCGTGCATGAAGCCGAAAGTGCGGGCGGGCGCAATCTCCCGCGCGAAGTTCGTCTGGTTCAGCGTGATTTCATAGGACTGCTTGCCGATGGCCCTGGTGTTCGGATAATCGAGGTCATAGGCATATTCCGGTGTGTCGCAAGGCAGCAGGCGGATCTGCGCATCCTTGCTCGCGATCTCGACAGGCTTCCTCACCTTGAAGGCACGCCGCGAGCCGGCCTGCTCTTTTGTTCCGGCTTCTTCCAGAAGCCTGCAATAGGAGAGCGCGTCACCGTCGAGAATTGGCGGCTCCGGACCATCCAGCGTCACCAGAAGATCGTCGATCCCGGCACCCGCGAGGGCGGCCATCAGATGCTCGATCACGCCCACACTGGCGCCATCCTGCGCGATCACCGTGCCGAGACGCGTCTCGCCAACGCGGTCGTAGAGTGCTGGGATTTCCTTGCCGCCAAGATCCGCGCGCCGGAACACGATGCCCGTGCCTGACCGTGCCGGAGACAGCGTCATGTTCACGATGCCGCCGGCATGCAGCGCCGTGCCGCTCTTGTGGATTTCGTTCGCAATCGTCTTTCGCATGCCGGGACCTTATCCGAGGCGTTTGGCAAAAGCGAAAGGCGCCCCGGCGAACCGGAGCGCCTCTCGTCAACGATACGAATCGATCAGTTCTGCTGGCGGCGCAGGAAGGCCGGGATCTCGAACTGATCGTCCTTCTTGGACTCCGGGAACAGGTCATCCGCATTGCTCTGCGGCGCGGGCTGGCGCGGCGGCTCGCCGCGGCCCATGACCTGCGTCGTCGCGCGCGGCAACGAGGCGGCACGCGGCGGCTCCTGGCGGTTTTCCGGCTTGTCCTTGCGCGAACCGAACAGTCCGAAGCGGCGCTTGGGCTGTTCCGGTTCGGCGTGATAGCGCGGCTCGACACGGCTAGGCTGCGGGCGAATGCCTTCGGGCATCGGCGGGATATCGTCTTCGCCGATGACATACCGCCCGGCGGACCTTTCGGGCTCGGCGAGGATTTCCGATTCCACCGGCGACAACGGCTCTTCCGCAACCGGGCTTTCCATGATGGGTGCGGGTGCCGCTTTCAACTCATGCGCCAAAGTCTGTACGCGGGCGTGAACCGGATTGGCCATCGCCGCGGGACGCACCGGCTCGACCGGCTTGGGCTGGATGACAGGCTGCTTCTGGAACGGCCGCAAGGCGGACACGTTCTGAGGCGGCTTCTGTTGCATCTGCTCGGCGTCCATGCCGGTGGCGACGACCGAGACTCGGATGCGCCCTTCCATGTTCTCCAGGATCGTGCCGCCGAAGATGATGTTCGCGCCGGGAACCACTTCCGCGCGGATGCGGTTGGCCGCCTGGTCGACTTCGAACAGGCCCATATCCGGACCGCCGGTGATGTTGATGAGCACGCCGCGCGCGCCCTTCATCGATACGTCGTCGAGCAGCGGATTGGAGATTGCGGCTTCCGCGGCGCGCAGCGCGCGTTCCTCGCCTTCGGCCTCGCCGGTGCCCATCATGGCTTTGCCCATCTCGCCCATCACCGTCTTGATGTCGGCGAAGTCAAGATTGATGAGACCCGGCATGACGATGAGGTCGGTGACGCCGCGCACGCCTGAGTGGAGCACGTCGTCGGCCATGGTGAAGGCCTGCGCGAATGTCGTCTTCTCGTTGGCGACGCGGAACAGGTTCTGGTTCGGGATGACGATGAGTGTGTCCACGAAAGCCTGCAGCTCTTCAATGCCGCGCTCGGCGATCTGCATGCGCTTCTCGCCTTCGAAGCCGAAGGGCTTGGTGACGACGCCAACCGTGAGCACGCCCATCTCGCGCACCGCGCGTGCGATGACCGGAGCGGCGCCCGTGCCGGTGCCGCCGCCCATGCCGGCGGTGATGAAGACCATGTGCGATCCGTTGATCTGCTCAAGGATCTCCTCGAGCGACTCTTCGGCGCCGGCGCGGCCGACGTCGGGCTTGGCGCCCGCGCCAAGGCCTTCTGTGATGCGCGCGCCGATCTGGATGCGCCGCTCGGCCTTTGACTGGGCCAATGCCTGCGCGTCGGTGTTCGCGACGATGAAATCGACACCCTCCAGCTTGGAGGAAATCATGTTGTTGACGGCATTGCCGCCGGCGCCGCCGACGCCCAACACGGTGATGCGCGGCCGCAATTCTTTCACTTCGGGAGCCCCGAGTTTGATCGCCATTTTATTCTCTCCTTTGCACTCGGCCTTTTGCCCTACCCGACCCAACTCTTCTTCTTGTTCGCTGCGGCGCGAATCACTTGGGATTGAA
>DATIVW010000186.1:0-10566 GCA_035465595.1 Rhizomicrobium sp.
GGCATCGCCATTCGCTCGGCGACGAAGATCACCGCGGATGTCATCAAGGCGGCGAAGAAGCTCAAGGTCGTCGGTCGTGCCGGCATCGGTGTCGACAATGTCGACATTCCGGCGGCGACCGCCGCGGGCGTGATCGTGATGAACACGCCGTTCGGCAATTCGATCACCACCGCCGAGCACGCCATCGCGTTGATGATGGCGGTGGCGCGCGAGCTTCCCGCCGCCAATGCCTCCACCCAGGCGGGCAAGTGGGAGAAGAACCGCTTCATGGGCGTGGAGCTTTACGGAAAAGTTCTGGGCCTGATCGGCGCGGGCAATATCGGCTCCATCGTGGCCGACCGCGCCAAGGGGCTGAAGATGCGTGTCGTCGCGTTCGACCCATATCTGTCCGCGGAACGCGCCGCCGATCTGGGCGTGGAGAAGGTCGAGTTGAACGAGCTTCTGGCGCGCGCCGATTTCATCACCTTGCATGTGCCGATGACGCCGGAGACCAGGAACATCATTTCGGCCGATGCCATCAACAAGATGAAGAAGGGCGTGCGCATCATCAATTGCGCGCGCGGCGGATTGATCGACGAGGTCGCGTTGAAGGCGGCGCTCGACAGCGGCCATGTCGCCGGCGCGGCGCTGGATGTGTTCGAGGAAGAGCCTGCCAAGACCAACATCCTTTTCGGCAGCGACAAGGTGGTGGCGACGCCGCATCTTGGCGCATCGACCAGCGAAGCGCAGGAGAACGTTGCCCTGCAGGTCGCCGAGCAGATTTCGGACTACCTGCTCACCGGCGCGATCACCAACGCGCTCAACATGCCGTCCATATCCGCCGACGAAGCGGCCAAGGTGAAGCCTTGGATCGCACTGTCGGAGAAGCTAGGCGCGTTCGCGGGCCAGCTGACCGATTCCAGCATACAGTCGGTCGAGATTCTCTATGAAGGCACGGCCTCCGAGCTCAATCAGCGCGCGCTGACGCAGGCGGCGCTGGCGGGGCTGCTGAAACCGACGCTGGGCGGCGTGAACATGGTCAACGCCCCGATCGTTGCCAAGGAACGCGGCATCAAGGTGAGCGAGACGCGCCAGCCGCAGCAGGGCATCTATGACGGCTACATCAAGATCACGGTGAAGCTGGGTGGCGGCTCCACCCGCCGCGTGGCCGGCACGGTGTTCTCCGACGGCAGGCCGCGCCTGATCCAGGTGAAGGACATTAACCTCGATGCCGAGTTCGCGCCGCACATGCTCTATGTCGTGAACGAGGACAAACCGGGGTTCATCGGCAAGCTCGGCACGATCCTTGGCGATGCGAAGGTGAACATTGCCTCTTTCGCGCTGGGCCGCAGTGCGCCGGGTGAAGAGGCTCTGGCTCTGGTGGAGGTGGACGGCGGCGTGGATGAAAAAACGCTCGCGAGCATCGCCAAGCTGCCGCCGGTTAAGATGGCAAAGTCACTCAGCTTCTGATCGCTGGAGTTTCGCTTGCGCGCGCTGGTTCTCGCCTTTCCGGTTCTGCTCGCTGCCGGAGTGTTGGGGCATGCCGCAACGGGGCCGGCGAAGAACGCGCCGGTGAATCCCGAAGTGGACATCTGCGTGAAGGCGGCGGCAGCGGCGGACCACATCAAGGCGGATGATGTCGACAAGGATGCCTGCGTCTGTGCCACGAAAGAACTGCATCTTCTGCTGAAGCCCGACGACTTCGACCTGCACGAGAAGATGCTCACGGTTATCGCCGGCGGCGCGGACAAGAACTCTTTCGACAAGCAGATGTCCGACATTATGCTCAAGCGCGGCATGAAGCAGCCGGATGTCGATGCGTTTCTCGCCCGCAGCAAGAAGGCCGAGAATGCTGCACAGACGAAATGCAATTCCTCGCCGCTGTTGAACCCGCAACCCCTATCGCCAATCAAGCCATAGCCTCTTGCATTGCCCCTTCCGCAAGCCCACTTCTGGGGAGCCGCAACGCCTTTGGGGGGCTGATATGTGGATGGGAATGTGGCCGCAGTCGGCGATTTATCTTCCCTGGGACATCTGGGCGATAACGTGGATCATCGCCGCCCTGTGGGCCAATCGCACGGTGAAGCGGCCTGCGATCGGCCGGGAGATCTCCTACCGCCTACTGGCCTTGGCGGGCTTCGTGCTTCTTCTCGGTGGCTCGATCCGGTTTCACGACGGACATCTGGCGTTCGCACCGTTCCCCGGCATTCTCGGAACGCAGTACTGGATGGCGCCGCTCGCCCTGAACTGGGCGATGGTCGGCGTTGCCGCCCTGGCATTTGCATTCGCATGGTGGGCGCGCATTCACCTTGGGCGGCTTTGGTCGGGGCGCGTCACACGCAAGGAGGACCACCACATCGTCGACACCGGTCCTTATGCGATTGTGCGTCACCCCATCTACACGGGCATTCTCGCGGCTGCGTTGGCGACAACGGTCGTCATGGGACAGCTCCACGCCATTCTGGGCACTTTTCTCCTGATCGTCGGTTACTGGATCAAGGCGCGGCTCGAGGAAGGTTTCCTGCGCGAGGAACTGGGCCCACAGGATTATGACGCCTATCGCCGCAGGGTTCCGATGCTTGTTCCTTTCGGCCCAAAAGCCGCCTGACTTTTCAAAACCGTTCGGGCTATAAGTCGTCACCGTGCCTGACGCGATTCCGCGGATTCAGGCGGTTCTTCCGGGTACGGATTTAGAAGCAGATGGCAAACGTCGCCGTGATCGGCGCCCAGTGGGGCGACGAGGGCAAAGGCAAGATCGTGGACTGGCTGTGCGCGCGCGCCGATGTGGTGGTGCGCTTCCAGGGCGGCCACAATGCGGGGCACACGCTCGTCATCGACGGTGTCACCTACAAGCTCAGCCTGCTGCCGTCCGGCGTGGTGCGCCCCGGAAAGCTTGCCATCATCGGCAATGGCGTCGTGGTCGATCCATGGGCCTTCGTGTCGGAGATCGACAAGCTCAAGGCGCAGGGCGTGAACATCACGCCGAAATCCCTGCTGGTCGCTGAAAATGCGGTTCTGATCCTGCCCCTGCATCGCGAGCTTGACGAGAACCGCGAGAACTCCAACTCCGTGCAGAAGCTCGGCACGACCAAGCGCGGTATCGGACCGGCTTACGAAGACAAGGTCGGCCGCCGTGCGCTGCGCGTCATCGACCTCAAGGATTTCAACTCGTTGCCGGTGAAGATCGAGCGGCTCCTTGCCCATCACAACACCCTGCGCCGCGGCGCCAATCTTGAAGAGATAGACGCGAAGGCATTGCTCGCGTCCCTGAAAGAGATCGCGCCAAAGATCCTGCCATTCGCGGGATGTGCGTGGCGAAAGCTCGACGAAGCGCGGCGCGAAGGAAAGCGCATCCTGTTCGAAGGTGCGCAAGCCGTCCTGCTCGATATCGACCATGGTACCTATCCCTATGTTACCTCCTCCAACACGGTGGCAGGACAGGCGGCGGCAGGTTCCGGCATCAGCCCTCGCGACATCGGCTATGTGCTTGGCATCGTGAAAGCCTACACGACACGCGTCGGCGAAGGCCCCTTCCCCACCGAGCAGCAGAATGCGATCGGCGAGAAGCTCGGCACGCGCGGCGCCGAATTCGGCACGGTGACGGGGCGGAAACGCCGTTGCGGCTGGTTCGACGCGGTGCTGGTGAAACAAACCGTCGTCACCGGCGGCGTGGACGGCATCGTGCTCACCAAGCTCGACATCCTCGACGCGTTCGAAACGATCAACGTCTGCGTCGGCTACGATCTTGACGGAGCGACGCTGGATTACCTTCCCGCTGACGCTACGGAACAGGCACGCTGCAAGCCCATCTATGAAGAGATGGAAGGCTGGAACTGCTCCACGCGTGGCGCACGTTCATGGGCGGATTTGCCCGCGCAGGCCGTGAAATATGTGCGCCGCGTGGAAGAATTGATCGGCGCGCCGGTGGCGCTGCTTTCCACCAGTCCCGAACGCGAGGACACGATCATGGTGCGCGACCCTTTTGTGGATCGCTAAACCCTTGCGTTGACCGTTCGGCCCCGGCAGGCTTGGCCAAACAGCTATAAAGCCAAGGGGCGAACGCCATGTTGAAGACCCGTTTCACCGAAATGTTCGGCGTCGAAGTGCCGATCACCTGCGGCGGCATGACCCGCGTGGGCAAAGCCGAACTGATCGCCGCCGTCGCCAATGCCGGCGCGCTCGGCTTTCTCACCGCGCTGACGCCCGGCTCGCCGGAAAAACTCGTCGCGGAGATCAGGAAGACGAGAGACCTGACCGACAAACCGTTCGGCATAAACCTCACCATCCTGCCGTCGATCAATCCGATCCCCTATGACGAGTATCGCCAGGTGATCTGCGAAAGCGGGTGCAAGGTGGTGGAAACCGCGGGCAACAACCCGCAGCCGCACCTGCCGGCCTTCAAGGCCGCGGGTGTGAAGGTGATCCACAAATGCGTCACCGCGCGCCATGCGGTGAAAGCCGAAAGCATCGGCGTGGATTGCGTGTCGATCGACGGATTCGAATGCGCGGGCCATCCGGGCGAGGAAGACATCGGCGGGCTGGTGCTCTTCCCCGTCACGACCGACAAGCTGAAGATCCCGGTGATCGCTTCGGGCGGCATCGCCGATGCGCGCGGGCTCGTCGCCGCACTGGCGCTGGGCTGCGAAGGCGCGAACATGGGCACGCGCTTCATGGCGACAAAAGAGGCGCCGATCCACGAGAAGGTGAAGCAGGCGCTGATCGACAACGACGAGCGCGCCACCGACATGATCTTCCGCACCATGCACAACTCTTCGCGCGTGGCGCGCAACAAGATCAGCCAGCAGGTCGTCGAAATCGAGAAACGCGGCGGCGCGAAGTTCGAGGACGTGCGCGAGCTGGTTGCCGGGACCCGTGGCGGCGTGGTGTACGACACTGGCGACACCGATTACGGCATCTGGTCGGCGGGACAGACGCAGGGCCTGATCCATGACATTCCGAGCTGCAAGGACCTGGTCGCGCGCATCGTCAGCGAGGCGGAGGCCATCATCCGCAAGCGGCTGGACAGGATCGTCGCCTGAGGTTTCCTGGGGAACGGGGTGAGCACCGATGATCGTTCATCCCGCCGGGAAATTCGACAATCGCGCAAGGAACTACAGCCACATCGAAGCGCGGCCGCTGGCAGCGGCCATGGGCGCGGAGATTTGTGGCGTGCAGTTGTCCGATCTCGGCGATGCACAGTTCGCCGAGATCCGCGACGCCCTGTTCCGGCACAAGATGATCTTCTTCCGCGATCAGGTCATAAGCCACGACGATCATGAGGCCTTCAGCCTCCGCTTCGGCCCCTTCGCGGAAGACGCCTATACCAGAGGATCGGACGGTCATATCAACGTCCAGCCGGTGATCAAGGAAGCCGATGTGAAGACGGGGATGGTGTTCGGCTCCGGCTGGCACACGGACTCACCGTTCCTGCGCAATCCCCCGGCTATCAGCATGCTTTACGGTGTCGACATTCCACCTTATGGCGGCGACACGATCTGGGCGAACGCCGTGCTTGCCTATGCGACGCTGAGCGAGACCATGCGGCGCATGGTGAGACCGCTGCGCGTGCACATGTCGATGGCCCGCGTGCTCGAGGCGGCACAGACTTATGGCCGGGTCGATGCGTCTCCCCTGGGCCGTCTTGCAGCCACCCGTGGCGGTGGCGCATTGCCCGAAGAGCTTCTGCGCAAGGTGGAAGGCACGACGCATCCGCTGGTGCGCACGCATCCGGTGACGGGCGAAGAGTCGCTCTATTGCGACGAGACCTACGCTGTCGGCATCGAAGGGTTGACCGAGCCCGAGTCCGCCGCGTTGCTCAGGCTGCTGGTCACCCATATGACACAGCCGGCTTTCACCTGCCGCCTGCGCTGGGAGCCGAAGACCTTTGCGTTGTGGGACAACCGCATCTGCATTCACCAGGCCTTCAACGATTATGACGGCTTCAGGCGCGAGCTTTATCGCACCACCGTCGCGGGCGAAGAACCTGCCTGAGCGCGAACGACTTTCGTTCAATTCCGCACAAGATGATTGATCGGGCCATGGCCCTTGCCCAAACCAGGCGCGGTCTCGATCGCGCTCTGCACATATTCGCGCGCACGGCCGACGGCGAGCGGCAACGACTCGCCCTTCGCCAACCCGCAGGCGATGGCAGTGGACAATGTGCAGCCGGTGCCATGCGTGTGCCTGGTCCTGATGCGCGGAAAGGCATAGACCTCGACGCCTCCCTTCCACACCATCACATCATCGATGGTGGACCGGGTTGCATGGCCGCCTTTAATGAGCGCGGCCTGTGCGCCCATCCCCATCAGTTTTCGTGCCGCGGCTTCAGCATCGCTGCGACTGGCGCTCCTGAGTTTCGCCAGGACTTTTGCTTCCGGAATATTGGGCGTCACGAGCATGGCGAGCGGAAACAGCTCTTTCGTGAGGGCCGAAACCGCGCCCGGCGCCAGCAGGCGCGAACCGCTGGTGGAGACCATCACCGGATCCAGTACGATCGGGATTTTCTTTGCGTGCCTTTTGAGCGAATCAGCCACGGCCCTCACGGTCGCGGCCGACCCCAGCATACCGATCTTGATGGCGTCGGCCCCGATGTCGGACAGCGTGGCCGCGATCTGTTCGCTGACGACCGCGGTCGGAACCGAATGGATCGCCTTCACGCCCCTTGTGTTCTGCGCTGTGACGGCAGTGACAGCCGTCATCGCATAAACGCCGAAGGCCGTTGCCGTCTTGATGTCCGCCTGGATACCTGCGCCACCGCCGGAATCCGATCCGGCGATGATGAGAAGCCGCTTTTGTGTGCTCAAGCGGCGGCGTCCCGGATCGCACCGGCAATCGCGCGCACCACTGCGCGGATTTCGCGCTCGTCCTCGCCTTCCGCCATGACGCGAATGACAGGTTCCGTGCCCGACTTGCGCACAAGGATGCGGCCCTTGCCGTTGAGCTTCGCGGTACCGGCCTCAATGGACGATTTCACGCGCGCATCTTCCAGCGGCGTGCCGTTCCGGAAGCGGACATTCTCCAGCACCTGCGGCATCGGCTCGAACACATGCGCGGCTTCGCTCGCAGGCTTGCCCTCTTCGGCGAGCACGGCCAGCACCTGCAACGCCGCAATCAGCCCGTCGCCCGTGGTGGAGAAATCGCTGAGGATGATGTGGCCGGATTGTTCGCCGCCGACATTGAATCCGCCCTTGCGCATTTCCTCGAGCACATAGCGGTCGCCGACCGCCGAACGCACAAGCTTGAGGCCCTTGCCTTCGAGAAACCGCTCAAGCCCCATGTTTGCCATCACGGTGCCGACAACGCCGCCACCGGCCAGCCTGCCCTTGGCCTGCCAGGAGCGGGCGATAAGCGCGAGGATCTGGTCGCCGTCGATGATGTGGCCTTCTTCATCCGCCATCACCACCCGGTCCGCATCGCCATCAAGAGCGATTCCGAAATCGGCGCGCAGTTCGCGAACCTTCGAGGCCATCGCCTCCGGCGCCGTGGAGCCGCAATCCAGATTGATGTTGAAACCGTTGGGCTCGACGCCCATCTTGATGACCTCCGCGCCCAGCTCCCACAGCACTTCCGGTGCAACCTTGTAGGCAGCGCCATTCGCGCAATCGAGCACGATGCGCATACCTTCCAGGCGGAGGTTCTTCGGGAAAGTGCGCTTGGTATATTCGATGTAGCGCGCCTGGGAATCGTCAACGCGCTTGGCGCGGCCGAGCTTGGCCGGTTCGGCGAGACCTTCCTCGAGGCCGCTTTCCATCAGGGCTTCGATCTTCTTTTCGGTTTCATCGGAGAGCTTGTTTCCATCCGGCCCGAACAGCTTGATGCCGTTGTCATGATAGGGGTTGTGCGAAGCGGAGATCATCACGCCCAGGTCGGCGCGCAACGAGCGTGTCAGCATCGCAACCGCAGGCGACGGCAAGGGGCCGAACTGGAAAACATCCATGCCGACGGCGGTGAAGCCCGCGACAAGCGCCGGCTCGATCATGTAGCCGGAAAGGCGCGTGTCCTTGCCGATCACCACGCGGTGGCGATGGTCGCCGCGCGTGAACAAGCGGCCGGCGGCCATGCCCACCTTCATCGCGATTTCGGGCGTCATCGGAAAGCTGTTGGCCAGTCCGCGCACGCCATCGGTGCCGAACAATTTGCGTGTCATGTCAGAGGTATTCCCTCGTGGCGCGTGTTGCGCCCTTTTTGCGGGGCGAACCATAACAAATCCGTTCACGGATAAGCGAGGGTCTTGGAATCACGGGGGATTACGGCTTGTTGCCGTCCAGCGCCTGCCACACCGCCAGCCCGTCCCGCAGCGCCTTGGGATCGTGCGTGCGGACGAAATCCGCGCCCTGAAGGGCCGCGAACAGCTCGGCTGCGAGCGAGGCTGGCCCGGAATCGGAAGGAGCACGTCCCGTGATCCGCCGCAGGAACGACTTGCGGGACACGGAGACGAGCACAGGCAGGCCGAAGACGCGCTTCAACTCCCCCAAACCCCGCAAAACCGTGAACGAGGTCTCCGGATCGCTGCCGAGGAAGAATCCCATGCCCGGATCAAGGATCAGGCGCTCGCGCGCAATGCCAGCTTTGACGAGCGCGGCGAGGCGCTGCTCGAAGAAGCGGTGGATGCGACCCGCGATCTCGGAAGGCGGCACCTCGATGCGAGTGGCCTTTCCCCATTCCTGGACCGCATGCATCACAATGAGCCTTACGGAAGATGCAGCGATCTCGGGATAGAGGGATTGGTCGGGAAATCCGTGGATATCGTTCAGATAGGCGACGTCCTGTTTCAATGCCCAGCGCTGCACCGCAGGCGAATAGGTGTCGATCGAGAGAGATATATTCTCGCGCTGCAACGCCGGAACGACGCTTTGAAGCCGCGCAATCTCCATTTCGGGCGACACGCCAGATGAGTCGGGATTGGAGGACGCCGCACCGATATCGAGGATGTTCGCGTCCTTTGCCAGTTCACGCGCGTGCGCGAGCGCAGCCGACGGCTCCAGATATTTCCCGCCATCGGAGAACGAGTCTTCGGTGATGTTAAGAATGCCAAGGATTTTCATGACCGCTCCAAAACAAAAAGGGAGGCCAAGGCCTCCCTTTTTTCAAGCGATTTGATGACGCTCAGCGCGGCTGCGGCTCCGGGGCGATGATGCCGCCACGGGGACGGCCGGCCGTCGGTACGCTCGGGCCCGTACCACGGGTGGGCTCCGGCTCCTCGAACGGGGTGCGGACCGGCGCGATGCCTTTGAGCAGCGCAATGATCTCGTCGCCCGAGAGCGTCTCATATTCCAGGAGCCCTCGCGCAATCACATGCAGATCATTGATGCGTTCGGTGAGGATTTCATGGGCGCGCTGATAGGTCGTGTCGATGATCTTGCGGATTTCCGCGTCGATCTTCTGCGCCGTGGCTTCGGAAATGTTCTGGGTCCGCGAGACGCTGTGGCCGAGGAAGACTTCTTCCTGGTTCTCGGCATAGGCGATGGGGCCAAGATCATCGGACATGCCGAAGCGAGTCACCATGGCGCGCGCCATGCGGGTTGCCTGCTCGATGTCGCTCGACGCGCCGGTGGTCACCTTCTCATGGCCAAAGATCAACTCTTCGGCGATGCGGCCGCCGTAAGCGACGCAAAGGTCGGCCAGCATCTTCTGGCGCGTCAACGAGAGCTGATCGCGTTCCGGCAGGCGCATCACCATGCCGAGCGCGCGGCCACGCGGGATGATCGTCGCCTTGTGGATCGGATCGGAACCGAGCACAGACAGCGCGACAAGCGCATGGCCGCCTTCATGATAGGCCGTGAGCTTCTTCTCCTCGTCGCTCATGGCGAGCGAGCGGCGCTCCGAACCCATCATCACTTTGTCCTTGGCGTCTTCCATCTCGTACATCGAGACGACGCGCTTGCCGCGGCGCGCCGCAAGCAAAGCTGCCTCATTCACGAGATTGGCAAGATCAGCGCCGGAAAACCCGGGCGTGCCGCGCGCCAGGACGCGCGGATCGACATCCGGCGCCAAGGGTACCTTGCGCATGTGCACGCGCAGGATCTTCTCTCGGCCAGAGAGATCGGGATTGGGGACAACGACCTGGCGGTCGAAACGGCCCGGGCGCAGCAGCGCAGGGTCCAGAACGTCAGGACGGTTGGTCGCGGCGATGAGGATCACGCCTTCATTCGCTTCGAAGCCGTCCATCTCGACCAGCAACTGGTTCAGCGTCTGCTCGCGCTCGTCATTGCCGCCACCAAGGCCGGCGCCGCGATGACGGCCAACTGCATCGATTTCGTCGATGAAGATGATGCAGGGGGCATTCTTCTTCGCCTGCTCGAACATGTCGCGCACGCGGGAAGCGCCGACGCCGACAAACATCTCCACGAAGTCCGAACCGGAGATGGAAAAGAAGGGAACGTTCGCTTCGCCGGCAATGGCGCGCGCGAGCAAGGTCTTGCCCGTGCCCGGAGGCCCGACCAGCAGCACACCCTTCGGGATGCGCCCGCACAGTTTCTGGAATTTCTGGGGCTCACGAAGGAACTCGATGATTTCCTGAAGTTCTTCCTTGGCTTCTTCCACTCCGGCAACATCTTTGAACGTCACTTTTTTCTGCTGGCTGGAGAG
>DATIVW010000187.1:0-6157 GCA_035465595.1 Rhizomicrobium sp.
GCGCATGGCCAGCATGTCGCGCAGGCGCGCGGGTTCTGTCAACGCGCGGCTAGGATATGCTGTGCGCATGACCGAATCCGCCTTCGAGCTTTTGCAGCCGGCCGCGCGACAGGCGGACATTCTTTTCGTCTGCGATCATGCGTCCAGCAGGGTGCCGAAGGCCTATGGCACTCTGGGCCTGGAAGAGGGCGCTTTTGCGGCGCATATCGCCTACGACATCGGCGCCGCGCAGGTGACGCGCGCGCTCGCGGAAGCCTATGGCGCGCCGGCGGTCATGGCGCGCTGGTCGCGCCTGCTGATCGACCTCAATCGCGGCGCGGACGATCCCACCCTTGTCATGAAATTGTCGGACGGGCGGATCATCCCCGGCAACCGCAATGCCGATGCCGCTGAGATCGAGAAGCGGATCAGGCTCTACTACCAGCCGTACCATGCCGCCATCGCGGATGAGATCGCCGGGCTGCGCAGTGCGGGCGTCATCCCGACGATCATCTCCATGCACAGCTTCACGCCGGTGTGGAAAGGCTACAGGCGGCCTTGGGACGTCGGCGTATTGTGGGACAGGGACGGCCGTCTCGCGCGCCCGCTGATGACGGCCCTGAAGCGCGCCGGATTCACGGTCGGCGACAACGAGCCCTACAAGGGCGAACTGGAAAACGATTGCATGTATGTGCACGGCACCGGCAACGGCCTGCCGCATGTCCTGATAGAGATAAGGCAGGACCTCATCGCGACGCAGGCCGCAGCCGAGGCGTTCGCAAGACGCCTCAAGCCTCTCGTCGATGAAGCCTTGGCCGAGATGGGTCCGCCCGCGATACAGTACTCACGCGCATTGCCCGTACCGAAAGGAACAGCAGCCATGGACGAGAAGACCCGCACCGAACTGGAAGCCGCCGCCTTCCGCCGCCTCGTCGCGCATCTGCGCACGCGCACCGACGTGCAGAACATCGACCTGATGAATCTCGCGGGCTTCTGCCGCAACTGCCTGGGCGACTGGTATCGCGAGGCGGCGGCACAGAGGGGTATCGCGCTGGAGAAGGACCAGGCGCGCGAGATCGTCTACGGCATGCCGCCGGCCGAGTGGAAGAAGCGCTACCAGAAGGAAGCGTCCTCCGAGCAGAAGGCCGCTTTCGACCGCGCGCAGAAGACCCACAGCTAAACCCGTCTGCTGGGATTGCACCGGCGCCGCCGCTTTTCTAAGTGTCATGGCCCGCAAAAGCAGGCCACCCAGTTGAAATCTGCTCCTGAGTTTGTGGGCTGGGAGAAGTCTTTCTCCGCCTTCGAAAGTGGCGAGGCGTCACCTGGGTGGCCCGCTTTTGCGGGCCATGACCGTTATGGAGCGTAGAGTGACAAAGAGCGGCTTCGCGAAAGAGCATCTGAAATCCTTCATCGAGCGCATCGAGCGGCTCGAGGAAGAGAAGGCGGCGTTGGCCGCCGACATCCGCGAAGTCTACTCCGAGGCCAAGGGCACCGGTTTCGACGTGAAGATCATGCGCCAGGTCGTGCGCCTGCGGAAGCTCGACACCGCCGACCGCCAGGAGCAGGACGCGATCCTGGATCTGTATCTGTCGGCGCTGGGCATGAAGCAGGACTGAGCGCCCAAAAGCATCATGGCCGGGACGAGCCCGGCCATAGCAATTGTTGTATTGAAGTCCTCGCGAACTAACCAGCCGCGCGCTTCTGCTCTTCGGTTTCCTCGATGTGCTGTTCGAGGCCCAGATCCTTGAGCTTGCGATAGAGCGTCGAGCGGCCGATCCCGAGGCGGCGCGCCACTTCGGACATGTGTCCTTCATAGTGCGAGATGGCGAGGCGGATCATTTCGGATTCGAGATCCTCAAGCTTGCGCATGTGGCCGTTGCCGTCCATGGCGGCGAGGGCATAGGTCGAAACATGCGCGGGCGCGGCATGGTTGTGATGCGCCGGCGTTTGGCTGGGCGACGGTGCATAGGCCGGCGCGGGCGCCATCATCGGCGCTTGCGCGCGGCGCGCCTGTACTTCGACCCCCAACGCGGAGGCGATCTGCGGGAAGTCGCACACATCCAGCACCGTTCCGTCGCACAGCACGACGGCGCGGAAGATGGTGTTTTCGAGCTGGCGCACATTGCCCGGCCAGTTGAAACGTTCGATCAGGTCGGTCGCTTCCGGCGTCAGGCCGTTGACCGGCTTGTTCTCTTCGGCGGCGAAGCGCGCAATGAAGTGGCGCGCGAGCGCCGGAACGTCCTCGCGGCGCTGGCGCAGCGGCGGCACGAAGATGGGGAACACGTTGAGGCGGTAGTAGAGGTCTTCGCGGAACAGGCCTTCGCGCACGCGCTCCGCAAGATCGCGATTGGTGGCGGAGACGATGCGCACGTCCACCTTCACCGGACGCTTGGAGCCGACCGGATCGACTTCGCCTTCCTGCAACGCGCGCAGGAGCTTCACCTGCATGTCGAGGCGCAGCTCGCCGATTTCGTCGAGGAAGAGCGTGCCGCCGTCCGCTTCCTGGAACTTGCCCAGGTGCTTGTCGGATGCGCCGGTGAACGAACCCTTCTCATGGCCGAAGAGAATGCTTTCGATCAGGTTCTCCGGGATGGCGCCGCAGTTCACGGTGATGAACGGTTTGCCGGCGCGTTCGGACGAGCCCTGGATGGCGCGTGCCACCAGTTCCTTGCCCGCGCCGCTTTCGCCCTCGATCAGGATCGGAATGTTGGATTGCGCCGCGCGCTGGCCAAGGCGAACGACCTGCTTCATCTCGCTGGACGAGGCGATGAGGTCTTCGAAAACAAGACGGTTCTCGGTCTTCTTCTTCAGGCGCGTCACTTCGTTCGACAGCGTGCCGATCTTCAGCGCGTTGCGAATCGAAACGGTGATGCGCTCCGGGCTAGCCGGCTTCACAAGGAAGTCGCTGGCGCCCGCGCGCATGGCTTCGACGGCGGAATCGATGCCGCCCTTGGCGGTCAGCACGATCACCGGAAGCTCGGGATGCATGTCGCGCATCTTCTCCATCACCTGGAGCCCGTCCATGTCGGGCATCACGAGGTCCAGGAGCATGAGTGAAACCTGGTCGCCGCGCGGGCCCGACAGCAGGTCGAGAGCGGGCTGTCCTCCCGGGGCAGTCACGACGGTCATGCCCGAGCGCGTGATCGCGGCCTCGAGCAGGCGGCGCTGCACGGGATCATCGTCGACGATGAGGATTGTTTGCGCCATGTTCTTCCGGTTCCCTTCGCGCACTTATCCTCGCCCCTCAATGGTAAAATTCGTTTTAAGGTCTCGCTTTGCGACACCTTGCGAATGGACGAGAAAAGCATTTGCGGCGAGGATCGCTGAGCACAGGCGGTGGTTATGGTGAAAGAACGGTTAGCGCGGAGATTGCGCGTCAACATCTCATGAACAAGCGCGAAGATGGCATAGCCAAAAGGATTACCCGTTTTGCGCGCGTTTCCGGGGGATTGGCGGGCGTCGCCGCGCGCGGCGCTGCGCGCTCTTTCGGCGGCACGAAGGCCATTTCGGCGCAGAACGCCGCCGATCTCACGCGCGTGCTGGGTAATTTACGCGGTCCGGTGATGAAAGTGGCGCAATTCGTCGCCACCGTGCCTGGCGTGCTGCCACCCGAAGTTGCCGCGCCGCTGCTTACTTTGCAGGCAAGTGCGCCGCCGATGGGCGCAAGTTTCGTGCGCCGCCGGATGGAAGCGGAACTCGGCAAGGGTTGGGAAAAGAAATTCGGATCTTTCGACAGGGAGGCGGCGGCTGCCGCGTCGCTGGGACAGGTGCATCGCGCCGTGGCGAAGGATGGAACAAGGCTCGCGTGCAAATTGCAGTATCCCGCGATGGACGCGGCGGTGGATGCCGATGTGCGGCAGCTGAAAACCGCGTTGATGCTGCAGCGCGGATTCGACGCCACCATCGACACCACGGAGTTCGGCAAGGAGATCGCCGAACGCCTTGCCGAAGAGCTCGATTACGCGCGCGAGGCCGCGCACATGAAGCTCTACGCGATCATGCTGCAGGACCGCGACGACATCGCGGTGCCGGCGCCGATTGAATCGCTCTCCACCAGGCGCCTGCTCACCATGACATGGCTGGACGGCCGCCCCATCGCCGAATTCGAAACGGCCAAGCTTGCGTTGCGCAACGCGGTTTCGACGGCGCTGTTCAAGGCGTGGTGGCGCCCTTTCGCACGCTATGGCGTCATCCATGGCGATCCGCATCTGGGCAATTATGCCGTGCGCAATGACGGCGGCATCAACCTGCTCGACTATGGCTGTATCCGCACCTTCACGCCGCAATTCGTGTCGGGCGTGATCGGGCTCTATCGCGCGCTGCAAAAAAAGGACGAAAGGCTCGCCGCGAAGTCCTACGAAGCCTGGGGCTTCCGGAAGCCGACGCCGGAGATGGTGAAGATCCTCAACCTGTGGGCCGGCTTCATTTTCGCGCCGCTGCTCGACGATCGCGTGCGCGTGGTGGACGACGGGGTGCCTGCTGCGGAATACGGCATCAAGCAGGCGAATGACGTGCACGCGAAGCTCAAGGCCATGGGCGGCATCCGTCCGCCGCGCGAATTCGTCTTCATGGATCGCGCCGCCATCGGCCTCGGCGGCGCGCTCATCCGTCTGGGCGCACAGCTCAACTTCCACGAACTCTTCGAGGAAGAGATTTCCGATTTCGACGTCGACGCGCTGGCCAGGCGCCAGCGCGCGGCGTTCAAGCAGGCAGGCGTGCCTTTGCCCAAATGAGCGACAAGCCTTTCGACTACTGGCAGTTCTTCGCCGACGAAGCGCGCCGTGCCGATAGTCCTCTTTATGTGCGCCTGGCCGAAGGGGTGCGCGGCGATCCGGAGCTTCGCGCGTTTGCGGCGCAAGCGAAGAAGGGCCAGCCGCCCGCCAACATCCTGTTCGGCGCGGTGCATTATCTTTTGCTGCGCGGCGCCGATCATCCGCTGCGCCGGTTCTATCCCAACCTCAATGGCGGCGCGCGCATCGAAAACGAAGACCCGTTTGCGCATTTCATCGATTTCGTGGCGAAGCATCACGATCAACTCGTGCCGCTGATCGCAAGCAAGGTGACCAACACCAACGAGGTGGGGCGTTCCGCGCTGCTGCATCCGGCGTTCCGCGCGGTGGCGAAGGATGCGGGAGAACCGCTCAGCCTGGTCGAGATCGGCCCCAGCGCGGGCCTCAATCTCATCTGGGACCGGTATGGCGTGCGCTATCATCGCGGCAGCGAGACGTTCGAACTGCCGGTGCCAAATCCGGCTCTCGTCATCGATTGCGAGTTGCGCGGCGAGAAAAATCCGCCGCTTGGCCCATCGCCCGAAATCGCCAGCCGCGTCGGGCTCGAGCTCAATCCGGTGAACCTCAATGATCCCGGCCAGCGCGACTGGCTTCGCGCGCTGGTCTGGCCGGATACGCATGGCCGCTTTGAGCGCCTCGAGGCCGCGCTGAAAGCCTATGCATCGGATCGTCCGGAAATCCGCGCCGGCAGCGCGCTCGATCTGCTGCCCGACGCCATTCGCGCGATTCCGGAAGACCAGCCGGTCTGCGTTTATCATTCCTATGTCGTCTATCAGTTCTCCGGAGAGATGAAGGAAGCACTCGACTCGATCCTCACCCTGGCGGGCCTGCGCCGGCCGGTGTGGCGCATCGCGATCGAAGGCACGGTCGAGGGCACCAACAGCATCGCGATGATCCGCTACCATGACGGCGTCCGCGACGCGCGGGTGCTGGCGCAGTGTCACCCGCATGGCCGCTGGATTGCGTGGCTCTAGGCAGGCGCGGCTTCGAGCCTTCCCGGCGCATTCACGCCACGCAGGCGCCGCACAAGATAGATCGCGAAGGCGATGGGGATGAGCGCGGCGCCGGGCGTGTGAAACATGCCGAGCGCCATCTGGATGAATGCCAGCCAATAGCAAAGCTGCGCGAGCCGCCGGCCATCCTGATCGAGTTTGTCTGCGGCCAGCAGCGCAACCGCGGCGTAGCCGAGCGGCATCGCGTCGTAGCACATCAGATAGGGCGTCGCGGCAGCCGCGCAGGCGAAGAACAGGGCTTGGAGCACGAGCGGATCGGCGCTCGCGCGATGGCGGAAGGCCCAGAACACCGTCGCACCCGACAGCAGCGTGACGATCGCCTGCGCGCCCATGGCAAGCGGATAACTCGCGCCGAGCACGTGCAGGTTCATGTAG
>DATIVW010000188.1:0-7599 GCA_035465595.1 Rhizomicrobium sp.
GGCCTCGGCCTTGATGTCCTCGCGCGCCTTGGGATTCATGCCCTGCTCGCGCACCGCCGCGCGACTGCGCTGCGAAACGCTGACATGCGCTTCCGGATCGGTGATGTCGTCGGTCACCTGATTGACGAAGTGCTGCAGATCGTGGCTGCCCTCCGCGCGCCAGAAGCCGCGGCCATTGCCGTCGGAGTTGATGTAGATAATCGCCTTCTGCTTCAGCTCGGCAGCATGTTCTTCCGCCCATTCCGTCGACCCCAGAAGACCCGGCTCCTCGCCGTCCCAGCTGAGATAAACGATGGTGCGTTTCGGTTTCCAGCCCGCCTTCGCCAATTCACCCAGCGATTTGGCTTCGGCAAGAAGCGCGACCTGACCCGACAACGGATCGGATGCGCCATAGACCCAGCCGTCGCGGTGATTGCCGCGAACCACCCATTGATCGGGATATTCGCTGCCCTTCATCACGGCGACGACATCGTAAAGCGTCTTCAAGCTCCAGTCCGACTTCACCGCCAGATGAAGCTGCTGATCGCTCGGCCCCACGCGGTAGGTGATCGGCAACGCGCCGCGCCAATTGCCCGGCACAACGCGGCCCGTCATCGACTTCAGAAGCACCGTCGCATCCGCATAGGAGATCGGCAGCGCCGGAATCTTCAAAATCGTCTTGGCTTCTTCGCGCGTGAGGCGCTTGGCGTCGGCGGTCGCACCAACGCCCGGGGTCAACGGATCGCCCGGATAGATGGTCATGTCCTGCACGGAGCCGCGCTGGATGCCTTGCGGCGGACGCGCCGGTCCTTCCGGATAGGCCGCGCCGGTGGCATAGCCGTCATCGGCCGGATCGGAATAGACGATACAGCCGACCGCGCCATGCTGTTGTGCGAGAAGCGGCTTCAATCCGCGCCAGCCCGCGCCGTAGCGCGCGATGACGATCTTGCCTTTCACGCTGATGCCCATGCGCTCGAGCTGCTTGTAATCGTCCTGCATGCCGTAATTGACGTAGACCATCGGCGCGGTGACGTCGCCGTCGCCCTGGTAGGCGAGATAGGCAGGCAGCGCGTATTCCTTGGCGCGCGCGGTGGTGTCGCCCGGGACCGCCTTCTCCTGCAGCGTCGCCTTGAAGGGTTTCTTGCCGCCGAGAAGCTCGACGGTTTCGCTGATCGGCGTGGGATAAAGAACCTGGAATGTCTCGATATGCGCGTCCCAGCCGAACGCCTTGAACTGCGCCAGCTCCCATTCCGCATTCTGCTTGTCGTGCGGCGAGCCGACGTGATTGGGCTCGGCCGCCATGAGCTTCATCCAGTCCCGCAGATTGTCCGGATTGAGGTTGGCGTCGAAGCTTTTTTCCAATGCCGCCTGATCGGCCGGCGCCGGCATGTCGGCGGCATATGCCGTCACGCCCAATGCAGCCGCGCAACAGGCGGCCAACAGTGCAATGCGAACCATGTGATGAAATCCCCTAGGGCAAGACAAGCGCTCCGGGTAAGGATCGTATCGGGCGGGGCTCGCGAATCCACCCCCAAATCGCGGCAAGAGCGCGCACATGCCGGTTGCAGCGCACCATTGCCGTGCGCGCAATGCGCGTCCCAGGCGGTTAAGCAGCCATGGCGGATTCTGGCGCGCGCAAGCCAAGCAGCGACACGTCACGATCGAGCTGCGCGGTGTCGAACTGGGACTCAAGGCCGATGGCGTCGCTGAAATCGACGGCACGGATCTGTCCGTTGATCAGAGGCAGGCTGCGCATGTCGGCCTTGTCGAAGCGCGCATGGCCGATCTTGGCGCCTTTGAACGAGGCGCCGCGAAGATCGGCGCCGGTGAAGTCCGCATCGCGCAGGTCCGCGCCGTCGAGCCTTGCGCCCTGCAACTGGCAGCCGGAGAAATTCAGTCCGATGGCGACGGCATTGCGCGCCGACAGGCCGGTGAGCGGACGGCCGACCACCAGCTTCTGGAGCAGCCGGATATCCTCGCCATCCAGCACGCAATGGTTGCCTTGCGTTCCGCCGCTGACGATCCATTGCTGGTGGGAATCGAGCCTGGCCCGCAGTTCATCGAAGCGCTTGATGGTCTCGGCTGTCACATCGGTGACGCAGGTCTTCAGATCTTCCGGCGATGCGTTGAGGTCCTTCAGGTTGACCCCGGTCAGCACCGCGCCCTTGAAGCTGGCATTGCTGAGTTTCGCGCCGCCAAAATTGGCGCCCTGCAGCATCGCGCCATTGAAATTGGCTCCATCGAGCTTTGCGTTTCCGAAGGATGCCTTTTTCAGCGAGCAGTTCGAGAAATCGACGCCCTGCGGCCCCTTGGCGTTGCGGTCCAGCACGGCGATGCCGTCCGGCGACATGTACATCATCATCGCCGCACGCAGATCCGCGTTGTCGAGCTTGGCATAGGAGAGATTGGCGCCCTTCAGCGACGCGCCGCGCATATCGGCGAAGATCAGGCTGGTCTCGCGAAGATCGGCGCGCTGCAGATCGGTGCAATAGAAGCTGGCGCGGTCGCAATTGGAGCCGAAGAGCGATGCGTCCATGAGCGATGAGCCGGCGAAGTCGATCTCCCGCAGCAGACGGTTGGAAAGATTGAGCGCGCCGAGATCGGCCATGCCCAGCTGGGCGCGCTTGCCCCCGCGCGACGTGGCGTAGCGCTCATGCGAATCCAGGATCGCATTCAGCTCGATCTGGGTCCGCGCCACGCGCTGTTGCCCGTAGAGGTTCTTCAGCATGTCCAGGCCCCGCTCGCGGACATCGAACAGGAACTTTAGGTTGCAGATCACTAACGCGGCTTTAACGAAGCCCTTGCGCGCGACTTTTGAGGGACGCGAGGATTTCGCCCGCGAAGACCGACAGTGTGTCGTCCCGCGCGCCCATCACGACGATGCGATCGCCAGGCTTCGCCAGCGCAAGAAGCTTGGCGCCGCATTGGTCGCGATCGGCGAAGACAAATGCTTCGCGCCCGGCAGCCTTCACTCCGTCGACAATCGCATCGCTGGAGACACTGCGATCCGTGGTACCGCCGAAATAAACCGGCTCCGGCATGGTGAGGACATCGCCCTCGGCGAGGTTGTCCGCGAAGCAGCGGATGAATTCGTTCTTCATCAGGCGCAGCGGCCCAAAGCCCTGCGGCTGGAACATGATGAGCAGGCGACCGGGAAAATCGTGCAGCGTCGCCAGCGTGGCGGCGATCTTGTCCGGATTGTGCGCGAAGTCGTCGATGACCGTGATGCCATCCGCTGTGCCCGCCACCTCGAGCCTGCGGCGGATGCCGGTGAAGCGCGCGAGGGCTTCCGCTGCTTCGCGGAGTGGAACGCCGACGGCCTTTACCGCGGCCAGTGCCGCCAGCGCGTTGGAGACGTTGTGCCTGCCCGGTACCTGAAGGCGGACGGGAAAGATTTTTCCTTCGGCATGAAGATCGAACGCGATTCCATCCGGCTTCGGCACGATGTTCGATGCCAGCAGATCGGCGCCGGCGTTGGAGATGCTGTAGGAGATCACATTGTCTTTCAGAATTCGCGCCGCAAGCGCTGCGGTCTCGCCATTGTCGAGATTGAGCACCGCGATCTTCGCCTTCATGGTGAAATCGCAGAACAGCTTGCGCAGCTCGTCCATCGATTTGTGATCGAGCGACATGTTGTTCACCACCGCGATGTGCGGCACGTAGCGCGCAATGGAACCGTCGCTCTCGTCCACCTCGCTGACGAAGAGATCGCTCTTGCCGACGAGGGCGCTGGCGAAGGCCCGGTCAGGCGTCGCGAAGTTCTTCATCACCGCCCCGTTCATCACCGTGGGGTCGCGGCCGAGTGCGGACAATATCCAGCCGATCATCCCCGTCGTGGTGGATTTGCCGCTGGTGCCGGCAACGCCGATGCTTTGCGGCGAGGCGTTGAACAGTTCGGCGAGAAGCTGGGCACGCAGCATCAATGTCGCGCCGATGGCCTTCGCCCTGGCGATGTCCGGGATGGTGTCTTCCACCGCCGCCGAGGCGACAACAAATGCAGTCGGATCGCTCACGCCGGAGCCGTCCTGCGGGAAAAGCCTGACGCCCTGTTTGCGCAGGAATTCGAATTTTTCCGGCGTGCGGCCCTGGTCCAGCGCCCGATCCGAGCCGGACACGGTTGCGCCGCGCCCGCGCAGGATGAGCGCCAGCGGCAACATCCCGCTGCCGCCGATGCCGCAAAAGAAATAAGGCCTGTCGAGAGTCATCGCCGGAAGCTATAAGCGGGTCCGGGCTGTGACAAGCGACGGCGAGGGGCATGCGCGGACGGAGATTCAGGATCGGAGTCATGGCGCCGGCATCGCGCCTCGATCCCGCCGTGCCGGACCGGATCGCGGCCCTGGCAAAACGCCTCTATGGAGACGAAGGACCGCAGATCGTCTTCCATCCGCAATGCTTCCTGTCGTCCGGCCATTTCGCCGGTGACGATGCCGCCCGCGCCGCGGCGTTCCTGGATATCGCCAACGACGAGAGCTACGACGCGCTCTGGTTCGCACGCGGCGGCTATGGATCGAACCGGATCGTGCCAACTGTGCTTGCCGCATTGAAGCCGGCCGCGGGCAACAAGACCTATCTTGGCTACAGTGACACCGGCTTCCTGCTGGCGGGCCTCTACAAGGCCGGATTTGCCCATGTTGCGCACGGTCCGGTCGTTTCCGACATCAATCGGAACGGCGATCACGGGATGCAAGGCGGCGAGGAAGCGGCAATCCGCGCGCTCCGCTATCTCTTCGAGCGGGACGCGAAGACGCTCGAACCATCGGTGTCGGCAAACACGCCTTCCGTGGCTTTCAACATGATCATCCTGAGTTGCCTGATCGGCACCGATCTGATGCCGGATCTTTCCGGCCACGTCCTGATGCTGGAAGAAACGTCAGAATATCATTATTCCATCGACCGGATGATGTTTCACATCACCTCCCATCCGCCGCTGCGGAAGCTGGCAGGCATCCGGCTGGGACGTTGCAGCGCAATTCCCGACAACGATCCTCCGTTCGGCGAGAACGAAGAGCAGATCGCAAGGCATTGGTGCGGTGTTTCCGGTATCGCCTATCTGGGCCGCGCCGATATCGGCCACGACATCGCCAACAAGGTGGTCCCTTTCGGCCGGCTGCCCAAGGTGTGATCATCCGCACTTGTGGTAGGCAACCCTATCTATACGCTTTTGCTGTAAAAGCCGCCCTTGTGTGCTGGAAGCGATATCCGGCCGCATGGTAGCCCGCACGGTCGGCTGGAGGGTCAAATGGAGTCCGTTCTGCTCGCGTTGCTGATCTTCCAGATCAAGCATTTCCTGTCTGATTTCGTGCTGCAGACGTCCAACCAGGTCCTCAACAAGGGGCGCTATCTTCACATGGGCGGCATCACCCACGCCGGGCTGCACATGCTGGGATCGGTTCCGGCACTCCTCGTATTGACGCGGGTTCCGTTCGTTGTCATGGCCCTCTTGCTGGGCGAATTCCTCATCCACTATCACACCGACTGGAGCAAGGCGCAGATCGACCGCGCGCTGCGCCTCAACGATACGAACACGCTCTACTGGACGATCTTCGGATCCGACCAGCTCATTCACCAGCTGACCTATCTGGGAATGTGCTACGCCGCGCTGCGCTTCGGCTGAGCGTCAGTCGTCGGCCGATCCGCCGGCAATCCGCGTGAAGAACGAACGCATGCGGGTGAGGATGTCCCGCTCGACCGCAACCTTGTCGACGCGGCGGTTCGCCAGGGCGTCGATCTCAAGCTGCCGCTGCGCCAGAACGGCGCTGAACCGCTCGTACAGTTCGGGATTCCTCTTCAGCATGCCGTCGATCGTCTCGCGCGTGATTTCGAGGACGCGAACCCGGGTGAGCGCCGTCACCGTGGCGGTCCGCGGCGCGCCGGTCATCAGCGACATCTCGCCGACAACGTCGCCCGCGGCGCTCACCGCGACTTCCTGCTCCTCGCCGGATGCAGTCTTGATGGAGATGCTGATGGCGCCTTCCATCATGATGAACATGGAAACAGCGGCATCGCCCTGCCGCATCAGCACGGTGCCCTTGCGCAGCTCGATTGGCTTGCAGCCGCTTGCCAGCGTCTCGCGCTCTTCGGCGCTCAACGCCTTGCGGAATAGGCCGGCCTCGAAGATCACCTTGTGAACTTCGCTCGCGCCGAACCTGTCTTCGACATCCGGCGGCTGGGTGAGCTCCACCTGCGTCACCGGCGTGGGCAAGCCATTCTGCAACAGCACGTCCTGCAGTGCGCGCAACACCAGCGACTTGGCCGCGGGCGGGCTCATCTGGTTGGGATAGAACCAGAAATGCACGTGATAGATCGCCGAATCGCTCGTGTAAGCCGACAGGAGCACCTCGGGCTCCGGCGTCCTGGCCATGCCGATATGGCGCACGGATTTGAAGGTCTCGCCGAGAAACAGATCCATGACCCGCCCCGCCGGGAGGCGGTTGTCGACGGCGATCTCGACGCTGCCCCGCTTGGCGCCGATCGGATGGCTGTGATTGACGACCACATTGGCCGTGAACAAATGGTTCGGCACGCTGGCGCGCGTGCCGTTCTCCAGCGTCAGATAAGTCGAATGCCAGCTTGAGCCGCTGATGCAGCCATAGATCGGCTCCGGCATCTGGTCCGAGAAGACCGTGACCCAGTCACCGATGGAATAGGAGCCTCCCATGTTGACGGCGATGCCGGAGACGACGTCCTGGATGTCCGGCTGGAGCGCGACGCCGATGCCGGCGGCGATGGCGATGCTGCCGGCGGCTATGCCGGCAAGCGAGAGGCCTTCCTGCAGCCACAGCGCGAAAGTGATCGCGAGGGCCACGAGAAAGACGGTGACGATATCCTGTATGAGCTTGGGCGTTTCGCGATTGCGGCGCTTCTTGAGATGACCTTCCCAATAGAAGCGCCGGATGAGCTGGTCGATCACGAACGCGATCGAGACAATAAATGCGGACGTGATCAGCCGCTCCACGATGCCTTCCTGCCCCGGCGCGTAATGCGTGATGAGGGGGCCGCCGAACAGGCGCGTCAGCAGCAGGACAAGGGCGACGAAGAACGCCAGAATCATTATTTCTCCGTCATCTTGATCTCGACCCCTTCATGGCCCTGCGCCAGCCGCGTCGCATGCCACCTTATACAGGAATCGTCCGGCGCTTCAGCCGCCAGGTCGGCAAACATCTGTTTGGCCTCGGGCGCCCGCTCCGCTGCCTTGGCAAATGCTGCCCGATAAGGATCGACCAGTTCGGCAGCGCGGCTGCCGGGATGGAGCGGCTCCCACACCATCGTCGGCACCGTCTTGCCCTTGAGGATGACCGACGCGATCTCGCGGAACTGGACGTCCTTGCACAGCGCCCGCGTCTCGCCGGCGACGCAGATATGGGTGCCGAACTGCTTGTTGAGACCCTCAAGCCGCGACGCCGCATTCACCGCATCGCCCTGCGCCGTATAGCTGAGGCGGGTCTTGGAGCCGAAATTGCCGACGGCGGCAGGCCCGGTGAGAACGCCTATTCGGGTGATACCGAAATTAAGACCTTTCGCCTGCTGACGCTTGCAGAAGTCCAGGGTGAACGTGTCCATGTCCAGCGCGCATTTGACGGCCCGTTCGGCATGGTCCGGCAGGTCGTAAACTGGCACGTT
>DATIVW010000189.1:0-4976 GCA_035465595.1 Rhizomicrobium sp.
CCCGACTACTACCAGATCCCGATCGCCGACCGTCAGGCCTTGCTCGAAGAGCAGCAGCGCGAAGCGCGCCGCCGCGCAGAAGAAGAAGGCTTCGAAGCCGTCGAAACCGGGACCTCTGTGGTCTCCGACGAGGAACTTGAAGCCGAAGAACAGGCGGAAGCCGCGGCAGGGGGCACTGAGGAGATTCCGTCCGAGAACGGCGGAGAGCCGGTTGAAGACGAGGCCCACGCAGAGGCCGAAGAGCACGAAGACGAATTCTTCGACAACAAGGGCGGCGAGCACATCGCCGAAAGCGAGGTCGAATCCGGGTTCGACGTCGAACAGGCCGATCTCGCGACCGACGGGGATGACGAGGACGAAGACGAACATTCTCATCACGTCGTCGAACACGATCACGACGACGAAAATCCGCTCGAACACCTCGCCGACGAAGAAGCCGACGAAGGCATTGTCGATCAGCAGACGATCTCCGAAGCCGGCGATGCGCCCCATGCCGAAGCGCATGGTGAAGAACACCAGTATCCCTACGACGCCGAGCCCCCACACATCGTCGATCCCGGCGTCGAATCCGAACAGGGCATCGTGGACGAACAGGCCGCCGCGGAGTCTTTCGCGGAAGGCGAGCAACCCCATGCCGAAGGGCACCAGCCAGCGCAGCCGTTGCAGAGCAAACGCTCGGGCCAGCGCTTCCTGCGTCGCAAGCACTACAAGATTCAGGAAGTCATCAAGCGCCGCCAGGTGATGCTGGTGCAGGTGGTGAAGGAAGAACGCGGCAACAAAGGCGCGGCACTCACCACCTATCTCTCGCTCGCCGGCCGCTATTGCGTGCTGATGCCCAACACGCCGCGCGGCGGCGGCATCTCCCGCAAGATTACCAATCCCGCTGACCGCAAGCGCCTGAAATCCGCTGCAGCTGCGCTGGAGCTGCCCGAGGGCATGGGCCTCATCATCCGCACCGCGGGTGAATCGCGCACCAAACTCGAGATCAAGCGCGATTACGAATATCTGCTGCGCTTGTGGGACCAGATCCGCGAACTCACGCTGGAGTCCAATGCCCCAGCCTGCGTTTATGAAGAAGGCGATCTGATCAAACGCGTGATCCGCGATCTCTATACGAAGGATGTCGAGGAAATCGTCGTCGAGGGTGACGAAGGCTACAAGAACGCGAAAGACTTCATGCGCATGCTCATGCCGAGCCATGCGAAGAACGTAAAGCAATACAAAGACACCGTTCCGCTCTATCAAAGCCAGCACATCGAAGCGCAGCTCGATGCGATGTTCCAGCCGACCGTGACGCTGAAGTCCGGCGGATACATCGTGATCAACCAGACCGAAGCGCTCGTCGCCATCGACGTGAACTCCGGCCGCGCTACGAAAGAGCACTCCATTGAGGAGACGGCGCACAAGACCAATCTCGAAGCCGCCACCGAAATCGGCCGCCAGCTGCGCCTGCGCGATCTTGCGGGCCTCATCGTCATCGACTTCATCGACATGGAAGATGGCCGCAACGACCGTCATGTCGAAAAGCGCCTGCGCGATGCCGTGAAGAACGATCGCGCGCGCGTGCAGATCGGCAAGATCAGCCAGTTCGGCCTTCTGGAGATGTCGCGTCAGCGCCTGCGCGCGGGCGTCGTCGCCGGATCGACCGTCACCTGCCCGCATTGCGGCGGCCAGGGCATCGTGCGTTCGGTGGAATCCACTGCCCTGCGCGTGCTGCGTGGTATCGAGGAAGAAGGTCAGCGCGGCCGTTCCGCCGCCATCAGCGTGAAAGTCACGCCGGATGTGGCGATCTTCACCCTCAACAAGAAGCGCGGAGAACTGGCGCGGCTTGAAGCGGAATACGCGATGGCGATCACCTTCGAACCGGACACCGAGATGATGACCGGCACGTTCGAGATCACGCGCACCGTACAGCGCTCGCCGGAAGACCGCCCGCAGCGTCCGTCCGTATCCATCGAAGCCGGCCTCGCTACCCCCACCGACATGTCCGAGGAGATCGATGAGGATCTCGTCGAGGAAGAAGAAGTCGAAGAGGAAGAAGAGGAGGAGGAGGAGGAACGCGAGGAAGCGGTCGCGCAGTCCGAATCTCAAGAGAGCCAAAACGAACCGCGTTCACGCGATGAAAACGGCGAAGGCGGACGCCGCAAACGCCGACGCCGCGGCGGCCGTGGCCGCAATCGCGATCGCGATGAACGTGGTCCACGCCCCATGCAGGAAGCCATTCCCGGCGCTCCCGCCGTGAACGGCGAATTCCAACCCGCGAATGGCGAAAGCGCTGCGGTCGAGCGCGTGCAGCAGAGCGGCGGAAGCTTCGAGCCGGGCCACCACGAAGGTACTGAAGGCGAAGGGCGCAAGCGCCGCCGGCGCCGCCGCGGCCGTCGGGGCCGCCGCGATAGCGAAGGCCAGCAGAGCTATGCCAACAACATCGAAGGCATGCCGGCGGATACCGGCGTGCGGGACAACGATGTGACTGCGCCGAACGAAGCCCGCGAACCGATGCTCGCCAAGCCGAATGCGGAATCCGCCCCGGTTTGGTCGTTGGACTCCAAGCCAGCGGAAACGCCCGCGACGTCGGATGCGCCGCCGAAAAAGGGCTGGTGGCAGCGCGCCTTTAGTTCGAAGGATTGAGCGCGGCTGCAAAGCCGTCCGCATGAATAAGACGCAATGAACCGCGCGGCGAAGCGGGCAGGACTGTGCGCATGATTTGCGCGCGACCGTCCTTTATTGACGCAACCCCGGGCGATACATACCGTCTGCTCGGGGTTAGCGCGGGTGTAGGAGAGTTCAAGCCTTGGCGTACTGCGACCCGATAATGCGCTTTGCGCGTTCCACGATTTTGCGAAAAGATTTCTGGCGCGGCGCGGCCTTCTTCTCGACGACGGCGATTGCACTGCTGGGCGCAACGATCCAGTCTGCGCAGGCGCAATCCATCGACGTCGTTCGCGACACTGAAATCGAACGCGTTCTGCGCAGCTATGAGGTGCCGATCCTGAAAGCGGCCGGCATCGACCCCGACACGGTGCATCTGTTCCTGGTGCAGGATCCGGAGATCAACGCGTTCGCGACCCAGAGCCCTATCGCCGGCAATGAAGAGGATATTTTCGTCAACACCGGCACATTCATGCAGCTCACCAAGCCGAACCAGATCATCGGCATCCTTGCGCATGAAACCGGCCATGTCGCGGGCGGCCACATTGTCCGCGATGCCGGCGCGATGCAGAAGGCGAGCATCCCCATGCTCATCGGCCTGGCGGTCGGCATCGCCGCGATGGCGATGGGTGCCGGCGAAGCGGGCATGGGTGCGATCCAGCTGGGCCAACAAGCTGCCATGTCGCAATTTCTCGCTTTCAGCCGCGTGCAGGAAGCCACCGCCGACCAGATGGGCGTGACCTTCCTCAACCGCACGCATCAATCCGCGCGCGGCATGGTCGAAGTGTTCGAGAAATTCGCGAACGACAATGCGCGCTCCGCCTACTACAACAAGGACTTCGTGTCGGATCATCCGGCGGACCGCGAGCGCATCGATGCGCTGCAACAGCGCGTCGATGCTTCCCCCTACAAGGACGTTCCCGACACGCCGGAGCAGATCAAAGAATTTCACATGATCCAGGCAAAGCTTGCCGGCTTTCTGTCGAAGCCGGAGCAAGTCATGGTGCGCTATCCGCTGAGCGATCAGAGCGATGAAGCGCATTACGCCCGCGCGATGGCCTATTTCCGGCAGCCCGATATGAAGAAAGCGCTCGAGGAAACCAACGCGCTTATCGCCACCAACCCGAAGAATCCCTATTTCTGGGAACTGCTGGGACAGATTTACGTGGAAATGAGTCAGCCCAGGAAAGGCGTTGCGCCCTACCAGAAATCCGTCGATCTGATGCCCGACGCGCCGCTTCTGCGCGTGAGCCTTGCCGCCGCGCAGCTGGCCACCGAGATTCCCGCGCTCGCGCAGCCGGCTCTGGACAACCTCAAAATCGCGCTCGTTCAGGAAAACGACAACAGCTTCGCCTGGTACGAAACGGCACAGGCCTATAGCGATCTGGGCAACAAGCCCATGGCCGATCTGGCCACGGCCGAGCTGCATTATCAGGGCGGGGACATGCGGGGCGCGGCTCATTTCGCGCAAGCGGCGTCTCTCAAGCTTGCAAAAGGCTCGACGGACTGGCAGCACGCCAATGACATCCTGGCTGCCGCCGCCACCGCGAACGCGCAGGCAAAGCAGCGCTGACGAACGAAAGAGGGATCATGGCTGAGAACTGGAAACCCGCCGCGCTGGGCGGGCTTGGCGGCGCGGCGATCGCCGTGATCGTCGTGCTGATCCTCGCTGCGACGGGCACCCTGCCCGTTTCACGGGACGCCTCTGATGCCCGCATCCACGAATATCTCATGCGCAATCCGGCGGTGCTCGTGGACATGTCGAACAAGATGCAGGCCGATCAAGCCGCGCAGGAAGATGCGGCGCGGCAGGCGGCCGTGAACAAGATCGGCCTCAAAGCGTTCTTCGATCCCAAGCTCGCTTTCGTCACCGGCCCCGCCGATGCGAAGACCTCGGTGGTGGAATTCTTCGACTACAATTGCCCTTATTGCCGCGCATCGCTGCCTGCCATGAAGAAATTCTACGCAACGCATAAGAAGGACACGCGGTTCTCCTTTATCGAGTTTCCGATCAAGGGGCAGAACTCCATCATCGCGGCGCGCGCCGCCATTGCAGCGCGCAAGCAGCACGACAAATATCTCACCTTCTATTTCGCGCTGATGAACGAGCAGGACCTGGCGACGCCGGACCTGATCTTCTCGGTGGCGCGCAAAGCCGGTCTCGATATCGAAAAGCTGAAGCAAGACATGATGGATAAATCCGTCGATGCTTCCATCAAGGCGGCCCACGATCTTGCGATTGCAGCCAGAATCGATGGAACTCCGGCTTTCATCATCAACGGACACATGCGCGAAGGCGCGATCAACGATACGATCCTCTCTAAACT
>DATIVW010000190.1:0-7117 GCA_035465595.1 Rhizomicrobium sp.
CGTTGCGCAGCGGGCCGGGCGGCAAGGGCGGGAAGGTGAAGAGCCGCAAGCAGGCCATCGCGATCGGCCTTTCGGAAGCCCGCGCAAAGGGCGAAAAAGTTCCGAAGAAGGCGAAGAGCAAGAAGCGCAAGAGCGGCAAGAAGAAAAAGAAATAGCGGCCTGGGGCGTCACGCGCGAACGCGCCCTTCGTACTCCGGGATGCTTATACCTGTATGTGAAACAGCATGCCGATGCCGGCAGAGATGGCCATCGCAACGATGCCCCAGAAGATGACGCGCAAGGTGGCAGGCCACAAAGGCGCGCCGCCTGCGCGGGCGCCCAATGCGCCGAGAGCTGCCAGAACGATAAGCGACGTGATGTAAACCGCGGCGACGACGATCGAGATCGGCGCGAGCATCGCCGCGAAAATTGGGATCACCGCGCCGGCAGAGAACGATGTCGCCGACGCCAGTGCCGCCTGAAGCGGACGTGCCATGGTTTCCTCGGTGATGCCGAGTTCGTCGCGCGTATGGGCGGCGAGGGCATCCTTTGCCGTTAATTGCTGCGCGACCTGCGCCGCCAATTCTCGCGTGAGCCCGCGCTGCACATATATCCCGGTGAGTTCCCGGAGTTCGGCGTCCTTGTTTGTGGCCAGCTCCCCGCGCTCGCGCGCCAGGTCCGCTTTTTCCACATCCGCCTGCGAGCTGACCGAAACATATTCGCCGGCCGCCATGGACAGCGCTCCGGCGACGAGGCCGGACACGCCTGCGATGAGGATGCTGCCATACGAATGGGTGGCGGTGGCGACTCCGAGCACAAGACTGGCGGTGGAGAGCACACCGTCATTGGCGCCGAGGACGGCCGCCCGCAACCAGCCGGTGGCGCCGATGTGATGACGTTCGCGGTGCAGCCGTCTCGGCAAGATGTCTCCAATCAGAGCACTACGTTGCGGACGTGCTCTTCGTGTTCTGCCTCCCAGGCGGGCGATGACATGTGAGCTAGTAGCGATAATGATCCGGCTTGTAGGGGCCCTGCTGCGGGACGCTGATGTAGTCGGACTGCTTCTTCGACAGCTCGGTAAGCTTCGCGCCGACTTTGGCGAGATGCAAACGCGCGACCTTCTCGTCGAGATGCTTGGGCAGCGTATAGACCTTCTTCTGATATTTGCCGTTCGCGTTGAACAGCTCCATCTGCGCCAGCGTCTGGTTTGTGAAGCTCGCCGACATCACGAAGGACGGGTGGCCCATCGCATTGCCGAGATTCACCAGGCGGCCTTCCGACAGAAGGATCAGGCGATGGCCGTCGGGGAAGGTGATCTCGTCCACCTGCGGCTTGATGTTGTCCCACTTCAGGTTCTTCAGCGCCGCGACCTGGATCTCGCTGTCGAAGTGACCGATGTTGCAGACGATGGCGCGGTCTTTCATCTTGCGCATGTGGTCGATGGTGATCACGTCCACATTTCCTGTGGCGGTGACGAAGATGTCGGCGCGCGGCGCGGCATCGTCCATCGTCACGACCTCATAGCCTTCCATCGCCGCCTGCAGCGCGCAGATCGGATCGATTTCGGAGACGAGCACGCGGCAGCCGGCCTGGCGCAGCGAGGCGGCCGAGCCTTTGCCCACGTCACCGAAGCCCGCGACCATGGCGACCTTGCCGGCCATCATCACGTCAGTGCCGCGGCGGATGCCGTCCACCAGCGACTCGCGGCAGCCATAGAGGTTGTCGAACTTCGACTTCGTCACGCTGTCGTTCACGTTGATGGCGGGGAAGAGCAGCTTGCCGTCCTTCTCCATCAGGTAAAGGCGGTGCACGCCGGTGGTCGTCTCTTCGGACACGCCCTTGATGTTGGCGGCGATCTCGGCGAACCAGCCCTTCGGCTTTTCCTTCAAGAGGCGCTTGATGAGCGCGAAGAAGACTTCCTCTTCCTCATTGCCCGGCTTGTCGAGGAAGGCGGTGTCGCCTTTCTCCGCGCGCAGGCCATGATGCACCAGCATCGTGGCGTCGCCGCCGTCGTCCAGGATCATGTTTGGATAGCCGCCGCCGTGCCAGTCGAACAGGCGCGCGGTGTAGTCCCAATAGTCCTTCAGGGTTTCGCCCTTGACGGCGAAGACCGGCGTGCCGGTGGCGGCGATGGCGGCCGCGGCGTGATCCTGCGTGGAGTATATGTTGCACGATACCCAGCGCACATCGGCGCCGAGTTCCTTGAGCGTCTCGATCAGCACCGCGGTCTGGATCGTCATGTGGAGCGAGCCGGCGATGCGCGCGCCCTTCAGCGGCTTGGACTTGCCGAACTCCTCGCGCGTGGCCATCAGCCCTGGCATTTCGGTTTCGGCGATGGAGATTTCCTTGCGGCCGAAATCGGCGAGCTTGATGTCTGCAACAACGTAGTCGTTTGCCACGATCAGAATCCTTCGAGGGTTTAGCGCCGGCGGTATAGCAGCCGGGTCAGGGGCGGGCAAGGAGGATATAAAGAAATATGCATATCCTTATTTCATGGAGCCAGAGCAGGAGCAAAGCGTTGGATTTGCGAGGGGAACGCCATGTCCAAAGCCACCTTTCAGACCGATATCCCGGCCCGGCTGGACCGCCTGCCATGGAGCCGCTTCCACACCCTGATCGTGATGGCACTGGGCATCACCTGGATCCTCGACGGACTGGAGGTGACCTTGGTGGGATCGCTCTCCGGCGTGTTGTCGGAGCGATCGACGCTGGCGCTTTCGCCAACCCAGATCGGTCTGGCGGGGAGCCTTTATGTGGCCGGCGCTGTGATCGGTGCGCTGGTGTTCGGCGATCTAGCGGATCGCTTCGGACGCAAGAAGCTCTTCTCGGTGACGGTCGGCGTGTACCTGCTCGCGACGATCGCGACGGGCTTTTCGTGGAATTTCGCCAGCTTCGCAATCTTTCGCGCACTGACGGGCGCAGGCATCGGCGGGGAATATTCCGCGATCAATTCCGCGATCCAGGAATTCACTCCGGCGCGCTTCCGCGGCCGCGTCGATCTCGCCATCAACGGCAGCTTCTGGATCGGCGCGGCGATCGGCGCGCTGGGATCGTTGGTGGTTCTGGACACGGCGCTCATTCCGGAATGGCTGGGATGGCGACTGGCGTTCGTGATCGGCGGGGTTCTGGCGATCATCGTAGTGTACCTGCGCCGCTTCGTGCCGGAAAGTCCGCGCTGGCTGATGATCCATGGCGACCTCGCGGCGGCCGAACGAACTGTGGCCGAGATCGAATGTCGCGTGGAAGGATATGCACATGCGGCAATGTCGGACCTGGCGATAAAGCTTTCCACGACACGGCGAAGCTTCGGCGAGATCCTGCGTTCGCTGTTCGCGTTCTATCCGAAGCGCACCCTGCTGGGCATCACGCTGATGACGACGCAGGCATTCTGCTACAACGCAATCTTCTTCACCTACGCCCTAATCCTGACGAAGTTCTACGGCATCGCGCCAGGGTCGGTGGGGCTTTATCTCCTGCCATTCGCGCTGGGCAATGTGCTGGGCCCGCTGCTGCTGGGGCATCTGTTCGACACCATCGGCCGCAAGGCGATGATCGCGCTCACCTACGCGCTTTCGGGCATCATCATGCTGGTCACCGGATGGCTGTTCGCACGCGGTATTGTCGGCGCCGCTGTTCAGACGGCGTTGTGGACGGTCAATTTCTTCTTCGCCTCCTGCGGCGCAAGCGCGGCGTATCTCACCGTGGGTGAAAGCTTTCCGCTGGAAGTACGCGCAAGGGCGATCGGCATCTTCTATGCGTTCGGAACGGCGCTCGGCGGCATCACCGGGCCGCTCGTCTTCGGCGCCCTCATCGAAACCGGTGCGCGCAGCGATGTGTTTCTCGGTTACGTCATCGGCGGCGTGCTGATGGTGGTCGCCGGCGTCGTGGAAATGTGGATCGGCGTGAAGGCGGAACGGCAATCGCTGGAGAACGTCGCGCCGCCCCTGTCGCGCATCTAGGGGCCGTCCACCTTGAATCCGCGCTTGCGCAGCAGTGCGGGAACGCCCCTGGGGCCTGCGAGATGGCCGGCGCCGACGGTGATGAAATAGGTGTGGTCCTCGTTCAGCATGGCGGAGATCGCATTCACCCATTTGGCGTTGCGGTCCGTGAACAGCGCCTTCTCCATGCGTGGATCGGCCTTGAATCCGTCATTCATCAGATGGCCCAATGTCTTCTGGTCGCCATGCGCCCAGGCATCGATCATGTTGCCGATCTCGCCCTTGTCCTTGAGCACTTCCTTCAGGCTCTGGTCGAATTCCTTAACTTCCAGCGTGCGGTCATCCGGCATCAGCAGGCGGAACTGTTCCTCGGGCGTTTCCAGGGCGCGGAAGCTCTTCACCCCGCGCGCCATCGCCTCGGCATAGACCTGCCGGTCCACGCCGGCTTCGGGCGACAGGTGGCGCTGGTTCATGTAGCCGACTTCGATCACGAGCGCGGCGAACCACGGCCGCTTGTCCACGAGCGCGGCAGGCGGAACGGCGGAGACGGCGAGCGCATCGCGGTAGTCCG
Source organism: Rhizomicrobium sp. (assembly GCA_035465595.1). Lineage (GTDB taxonomy): Bacteria > Pseudomonadota > Alphaproteobacteria > Micropepsales > Micropepsaceae > Rhizomicrobium. The sequence goes on from DATIVW010000190.1 coordinate 4,489, forward strand.
TGCGCGCTTGCTCATCCAGAAGTGAGGGCAGGGACGTATCTTTCGGCAGGAAAGCGTTGTCACGCACGAAAGCGGCGATGCGCGTCTTGGTGGAATCGTCCATCGGGATTTCGAAGACGAAGGTGTCCGAGGCTTTCAGTGCAGCAGTGACCGCCGGTGTATGCCACTGCATGTTTGATGGCAGGATATGGATGGAGCCGAGGAGATAGGCGGTGCCTCTGGGGCCGTGCACGGTCCACAGCGCGGGCGTTGCGTTGATCTTTGCGAGAACCGGCCCATCGGCCGCGACGGCGCAGGGCGCAAGAAGCGCGAACGCCAGCGCCGCCGTCACCAACTTCATCAACTTGCGCAATCAGGACTCCGGTTCAGCGATACGCGAAGGGTGATTTCTTGTCGTTAAGATCGCGATAACGGTCGCGCAGGCGGGTCTGCCGGGAAACCAGCGGGATGTTCGCGCCCTTTATGAACACCGCTGTCGGCGCGCTGGTCACATCGAGCGGGTCGCCGTCCCAGACCACGACATCGGCGTCCTTGCCCGGCTCCAGCGTGCCGTAGCTGTCGGCGACTCCGAACACAGTGGCCGGATTCTTCGTGATCGCGGCCAGGGCATGATCCCATTTCATGCCGTTGGCCACCGCATTGCCCGCGATCTGCGTGATGGTGCGGGCATATTCTCCGGGATCATCGTTCTGCGGCTGGAACACCACCATGACGCCGGCCGCGTCGAGGCGCGCGGCGCCTTTCAGCGTGGCGCCCAACTGCGAGAAGCTGACGGGCAGGTTGATGTCGTTGTCGAGCACCACCGGCACATGCGCTGCCGCCAGATCCTTTCCGACCTGCCAGGCCTCGCTCGCGCCGAACAGGACGAGCTTCATGTGGTTGGCCTGCGTGTAGGCGAGCATTTGCCGGATGGAGGAGGCGCGCTCCACATGCACCAGCAGCGGCTCGCTGCCTTGCGTGACCGGGCACAGCGCGTCGAGATCGATGCGCAAGCTGCGCTGGTCGCGATAGCCGCCGGGGCGATGATAGCCGGCGCGCTGCGCGCAATATTCGCGCGCATCGTCCAGCGTCTCTCGGAATTTCGCCCAGATGTCGGGCCGCGCGTTCTTCTGGCCGGCGCCGCCGGTGGGCTCGAGATCGACGAGGACGCCCGCCTTCGTCTTCACCACCAGATCGGGACCGTTGCCCAGATGGATGACGGCGGACGTGCCGCAGAACACGTCTCCGCAATCGGCCGGCGCAGTGAGCGAACGCGTGACGCCGGCGATGCGCGCGACGGGGATTTCCGTCGATGCCGGATTGATCGCATCCGCAACGTCGAACGCGGCGCTGTCCTGCGCCTGGTTCGGCTGGGTGTCGTTCACTTCGCTGATGAGCTGGACTTCCTCGATGCCGAGCTGCGTCCACGACGCCATCAGTCCCGGCGTCACGGGCTTGCCGTGCGCGTCGATGATCTTGGCGCCAGGCGGGGCGGTGAGGTTGGGGCCGACGGCGGTGATCTTGCCGTTCTCGATGAGGACGTCGGCGTCGTTGAGCGTTCCGGCGCCGACGGTGTAGACATGCCCATGCTGTATGAGCGTGGCATTGGTCGGCGCAGCCGCCGGCGGCTGCTGGGCGAGCGCAGCGCTTGCCAGGGCGAGGGCGGAAACACCCGCGAGGATCAGAGAGGTTTTCATTGGCCTGCTCCCCCGGTGTTGGCGTTGTCTTCCTGGCCGATCTCGAAATCGGTGCGCGGGCTGAGCTTGGGATTGTCGCGGTCGTAGAGCAGCGCGCCGTCGATGAAGACCTTCTCGGCATGCGCATAGACGCTGAAGGGGTCGCGGTCCCACAGCACCACGTCCGCGTCCTTGCCTTTTTCCAGCGTGCCGGTCTGATCGAGGATGCCGAGCGCCTGCGCCGGATTGCGCGACATCCACTCGACCGCATGGGCGCGCGTAATTGCGTAGCCCATGCGCCGGCCCGAGGCCATCGCCTTGGCGACTTCCTGGTTGAGGCGCTGGATTCCGTACTGATCGTCCGAGTGGATCGAAGCGCAGGCGCCGGCGTGGTCCACCATCGCGATGTTCTCGGGGATGCCGTCATAGGCTTCCATCTTGAAGCCCCACCAGTCTGCCCACATCACGGCGCAGATGTTGTTCTTCTTCAGCAGGTCCGCGACCTTGTACGCCTCCGCGGCGTGGTGGAAGGCGGCGATGCGGAAGCCGAACTCCCTGGACACATCGATCATCGTGGCCATCTGGTCGCCGCGATAGCAGTGCATCTGCACCGGGATCTTCTTGTCGAGCACCAGCGCCAGCGTTTCGAGGCCGATGTCGCGGTCCGGCGGATCGCCTTTCTTGTCCTTCCAGTAGCTGCGCCATTTCTGGCGATACTCCATCGCCTTCTCGAATGCGGCACGATAACCGGCGACATCGCCCATCCATGTCTGCGGGCCGCCCTTCTGGCCATAGACACGCTTGGGGTTTTCGCCGCATGCCATCTTCAGGTCATAGGGCGCGTTGGGAAATTTCATGCCTTGCGTGGTGACGGACGGCACGTTCTTCAACACTACCGAGCGGCCGCCGATGAGATTCGCGGAGCCGGGAAGGATTTCCAGCGACGTCACGCCGCCCGCCAGCGCGCGGGTGAA
>DATIVW010000191.1:0-2494 GCA_035465595.1 Rhizomicrobium sp.
CCCAAAGTGTTTTTCGGCGGCGATGCGGCGTTTGGCCCGAAAAACATCATCTGGGCGGTGGCGCACGGCCACGATGCGGCGGTATCCATCGACAAGTTCTGCCAGGGCGAGGATGTCAGCGAGCGCCCGGCGCCGATGGTCAACCTGATCTCGCAGAAAATGGGCATCCACGAGTGGAGCTACAATAACCAGGTCTCGCCCGAAGAACGCCACAAGGTGCCGTGGCAGAATGCCAATGTCGCGCTGAAAAGCATCAAGGTCGAAGTCGAACTCGGCTTCGATCCCCATACCGGCCTCGCCGAGGCGCAAAGATGCCTGAGCTGCGACGTGCAGACAGTATTCACCCCCCGGCTCTGCATCGAGTGCGACGCCTGTGTCGACATCTGCCCGATGGACTGCATCACCTTCACGCCGAATGGCGAGGAACAGGAACTGCGCGCGCGTCTGAACGCGCCGTCGGCCCACCCCGAACAGGGCCTCTACGTGTCGGATACGCTGAAAATGACGGGGCGCGTGATGGCGAAGGATGAAGATGTGTGCCTGCACTGCGGTCTGTGCGCCGAGCGCTGTCCGACCGGCGCCTGGGACATGCAGAAGTTCCTCCTCGAAATCACACATGCGGGACCGGGCTGCCATAACAAGCCGCAGCGCAAGGCCGCTTAACGGAGACAACGGAAAAATGGAACGCATCGTGTCGACGAATGATTTCGTCGTCAAATTCGCCAACATCAACGGCTCCGGATCGGCGTCGGCCAACGAGCTCTTCGCGCGCTCCATTCTGAGGATGGGCGTGCCGGTCAGCCCGCGCAACATCTTTCCATCGAACATCCAGGGCCTGCCGACGTGGTACGAAGTGCGCGTCAACGAATCCGGCTATCAGGGCCGGCGCGGCGGCGTCGATCTCATGGTCGCGATGAACCCGCAGACCTGGGACGCGGACGTGAAGGAAATCGAACCCGGCGGCTATCTGTTCTACGACAATTCAAAACCGCTGCCAAAATCGAAATTCCGCGACGATATCAATATCATCGGCATGCCGCTCACCGAGATCTGCAACAAGACCTACAACGATCCGCGCCAGCGGCAGTTGTTCAAGAACATCATCTATGTCGGCGCGCTTTCGGCGCTGCTGGAGATCGATCCCGCCGAGATCGAGAAGCTGTTCACCGAGCAATACCAGGGCAAAGAAGCGCTGCTGCAATCCAACGTGAAGGCATTGCAGCTGGGGCGCGATTATGCGCTGGAGCACCTCGACTGCCCGCTCGGCATCAGGATCCGGCGCGCCAACAACGTCGGCGACAAGATCTTCGTCGATGGCAACAGCGCAGCGGCGCTGGGCGCGGTCTACGGCGGGGCCGCGGTGTGCGCCTGGTACCCGATCACGCCCTCTTCCTCGCTGGCGGAAGCCTTTATCAAACACTGCCAGAAGCTGAGGGGCGATCCCGCCACCGGCAAGCACCGCTATGCCATCATCCAGGGCGAGGACGAACTCGCCTCCATCGGCATGGCAATCGGCGCGGGCTGGAACGGCGCGCGCTCGTTCACCGCGACCTCCGGCCCCGGCATCTCGCTGATGACGGAATTCATCGGGCTCGCCTACTTCGCCGAAATTCCGGTGGTGCTGATCAACGTCCAGCGCGGCGGCCCCTCGACCGGCATGCCGACACGCACCCAGCAGGCAGACCTGATCTCGTGCGCCTATGCTTCGCACGGCGATACCAAGCACGTGCTGCTGTTTCCCGAGGATCCGACCGAGTGCTTCGAGTTGACGGCGCAGGCCTTCGATCTCGCCGAGCGCCTGCAGACCCCGGTATTCGTGATGACCGATCTCGACATCGGCATGAACACCCGGCTGTGCGAGCCGTTCCGCTGGGATGACACGCGCAGCTACGACCGCGGCAAAGTGATGACCTACAAGATGCTGGAGACGGGCAGGGAATTCGGCCGCTACCTCGACGTCGACGGCGACGGTATTGCCTACCGCACTTATCCCGGCACCCACCCCACGCGCGGCGGCTATTTCACCCGCGGCACGACCAAGGACCGCTTTGCGCGTTATTCCGAAGCCGGCCCCGATTACGTGGACAATGTGCAGCGGCTGCTGAGGAAGTTCGAAACCGCCAAGACGCTGGTGCCCAAACCTCTGCTCTATCCGGCAGAGAAGCCGGCGCGTTTTGGCGCGATTTTCTACGGCTCGACCAGCCCCTCGATGCAGGAAGCGCTCGATGTGCTGGCTGCCCGCGGCATCCACGTCAACGCCCTGCGAGTGCGCGGCTTTCCGTTTCAGGAGGAAATCAACGATTTCGTCGCGGCGCATCCGTGGGTGTTCGTGGTCGAACAAAACCGCGATGCACAGCTGAAAACGATGCTCGTCAACGAGGCCAAGGTGAACCAGACGCGGCTGCTGTCGATTCTGCACTACGACGGCACCCCGATCACCGCGCGCTTCATCGTCGATCAGATATCGCGGCACGCCACGGCCCGCACCGTGGTG
>DATIVW010000192.1:0-3925 GCA_035465595.1 Rhizomicrobium sp.
TAGGGGGAGAGGGCAGGGTGAGGGGGACCGTCTCTCCGCCTCACCGGTCCTCGGCATTGTAGTTGTTGCGCGACCCCCTCACCCCAACCCTCTCCCCCACATGCGTGGGGGCGAGGGAGGACCTGGGTTCACACATCCACATCCGCGGCAGCAAACTGCGCATTCTCCTGGATGAACTGGAAGCGCAGTTCCGGCTTCTTGCCCATCAGGCGCTCGACCATCTTCTCGGTTTCCTTGCGCGCGTCGTCCGCGATCTCCACGCGGATGAGCGAGCGGTGGCCGGGGCGCATGGTGGTTTCCTTGAGCTGCGCGGGCAGCATTTCGCCCAGGCCCTTGAAACGGGACACCTCCACCTTCGCGTTCGATTTGAACACTGTCTTCAGCAATTCGTCGCGGTGCTTCTCGTCGCGCGCGTATTCGGTCTTTGCGCCCTGTGACAGCCGGTATAGCGGCGGCATGGCAAGATAGAGATGCCGCTTCTCGATCAGTCGCGGCATCTCGCGATAGAAATAGGTGAGCAAGAGCGACGCGATATGCGCGCCGTCCACGTCGGCATCCGTCATGATGATGACGCGCTCGTAGCGCAGATCCTCGTCGCGATACTTTGTGCCGGTGCCGCAGCCCAGCGCCTGCACCAGGTTCGCCAGTTCCGCGTTCTCCTGCAGCTTGCCGGCGGCGGCGCTGGCCACGTTCAATATCTTGCCGCGCAACGGAAGGATCGCCTGCGTGGCGCGGTCCCGCGCCTGCTTGGCCGAGCCGCCTGCGCTGTCGCCTTCCACCAGGAATATCTCGGTGCCTTCCGGGGAATCGCTGGTGCAGTCGGCCAGCTTGCCCGGCAGGCGCAGCTTGCGCGTCGCGGACTTGCGGCTGACTTCCTTCTCCAGGCGGCGGCGCAGGCGCGTCTCCGCTTCCTCGATGACGAAGCCGAGCAGGCGGTCCGCATCGGCCGGGCTTTCCGCCAGCCAGTGATCGAAATGATCCTTCACGACGTTCTCGACCAGGCGCTGCGCGTCCGGCGTCGAGAGCTTGTCTTTCGTCTGGCCCTGGAATTCCGGCTCGCGGATGAACACCGAGAGCACGCCGCACGCCGCCGCCATCACGTCGTCGGCGGTGATGAGCGAGGTCTTCTTGTTGCTGGCGCGATCGCCATGCGCCCGCAACCCGCGCGTCAACGCATTGCGGATGCCCTGTTCGTGCGTGCCGCCCATCGGCGTGGGGATGGTGTTGCAGTAGGAAGAGAGGAATGGATCGACTTCCGGCGCCCAGGTCACCGCCCATTCCACCGCGCCTTTTCCGTCCTTGTTCTCCAGCCGCCCGAAGAAATAGCGGGGCGTGACGGTGTCCTTGTTGCCGACTTCGCTTTTGAGGAAGTCCAGCAGGCCGCCGGGATATTGCAGCGTATCCTCGGCGGGCGTGTCGTCATGGATCAGCGACGGTGCGCATTTCCAGCGGATTTCGACCCCGCGGAACAGATAGGCCTTCGAGCGCGCCATGCGGTAGAGCCGCGCCGGCGAAAAATGCACGTCCTTGCCGAAGATCTGCTGGTCGGGCTTGAACGAGATTATGGTGCCGCGCCGGTTCACGGCGCCGCCGTTCTTCAGCTTGCCGACGGGCTTGCCGCGCTCGAAGCGCATCTTGTGGCTCTGCTTGTCGCGCGCGACGTCCACTTCCATCCATTCGGACAGCGCGTTCACGACCGACGAGCCCACGCCGTGCAGGCCGCCCGAGGTGTCATAGACCTTGCCGCCGAACTTTCCGCCCGAATGCAGCGTCGTCATGATCACTTCCAGCGCCGACTTGTTCTTGTATTTGGGGTGCGGATCGATCGGGATGCCGCGTCCGTTGTCGCGAATGGTGACGACATCGTCTTCGGCCAGTTCGATCTCGATGCGGTTGGCGAAGCCGGCCACCGCTTCGTCCATGGAGTTGTCGAAGATCTCCGCCACCAGGTGGTGCATGGCGCTGGCGTCGGTACCGCCGATATACATGCCGGGGCGCCGGCGGACGGGCTCCAGACCTTCCAGGACCTCGATGTCCTTCGCGGTGTAGCCCTTGGAGGAGCCCTGGGTGCCTTCAAACAGATCGGGTGACTTGGCCATGCTCACAGTGTCGCAAAATGGAACGCGCGCCCGCGATTCGCGGTAAGCGCAGATTAACTGAACGAATGCCGCGCCGCGCCCTCCTGCGCAAGAGCATCTTTTTTTAACGCCCGTTACTTAGACTTTGACGCGAAAAGGCGGCTTTCGGCCGCTGCTGGGAACGTCGCGCCGCATGACCGCGCAAGTGCTGTCCAACGTCAAGGTCGCCCATGGTGACGAGCCGCGCCTCTTGCGCGCGCGGCTGGACGTCATCGGCCAGAGCTTGCCGATGACGATGTGGCTGAACCCGAGCTGGGCGTTGCTGACGGCGGCGCCGTTCTTCTTTCCCAACAATCCATTCGGCGCGGTTCCGATTGCGCGCGTTACGCTTGTCATCGTCCTGCATCTGTTCAATTCGATTATTGCCTCTGTCCTTTATCGCGCCTATCGCAGGGATGCGAGCAATGGCCGCCAGTGGTTCAGGGTGCTGACGGCATTCCAGGCCTATATCGGATTGACCTGGGGCGCGACGATCTGGCTTTTCTGGCTGGACGGAAATGCCGCGAACAACGTTTTCGTCATGATGCCTTTCGTCGGCCTGCTCTGGGCCTATGGCCTTTCGCGCGCGATGCATCTGGGGGTCTATCTCGCCGCCGTGCTGCCGATCGTGGTGCTGGGCGTGCTGCGGGCCTTCACCGCCACCGGCGCCACGGCGCACGCCCTGGGCTTCGTGCTTCCCGTGATGTTCATCTACACTTTCATGCTGGCTTTCGCGGCGGCACGGCAGTTCGAAAATCTCGTCATTACCCGCTTCGCCAATGATGACATGGCCGTGGACCTGCGCCGCGCGCATGACGAGGCTATCCGCAAGCGCTTCGAGGCCGAGGCCGCCAACGCCTCCAAGACCACGTTCCTGGCAAACATGAGCCACGAGCTGCGCACGCCGCTGAACGCGATCCTGGGCTTCTCCGACATCATCGCCAACGAGCGTCTCGGCCTCGTCGGCACCAAGCGCTACAAGGACTATGCGCACGACATCAACGCGTCGGGCAGCCACCTGCTCAGCATCATCAACGACATCCTGGACATCGCGAAGATCGAGTCCGGCAAGATGGAACTCTATCCGGTGGTGCTCGATCCCAGGAACGCCATCGACGATGCCATGAAGGTCGTCGCCGGCCGCGCGCGCGAGCGCCAGCAGGAGCTCAATGTCCGCATCGACGACGACGCGCCGATGCCTTACGCGGACGAGCGCGCGATGAAGCAGATCATCATCAACCTGGTCGGCAACGCCATCAAGTTCACGCAAGAGGGCGGACAGATCGAGGTCACGGGCCGCAAGGCCAATGGCGGTTTCGAGCTGTGCGTGATGGATAACGGCCCGGGCATCTCGTCCGAATTGCTGGACAAGATCTTCACCCCGTTCAACCAGGTGGACAACCGCTACAACCGCAATGCGGGCGGCACGGGACTGGGTCTCTCGCTGGTGCGGGGCCTGGCGGAACTTCACGGCGGCAAGGCCTGGATCGACAGCGATACCGGGCAGGGAACCCGCGCCCATGTTTACTTCCCGGTAGCAAATGTACCCGACCTTCGGGTCCGCGGCCGCGCCAGCGCCTGATTATCCTGACTATTGGGCCTGCATTCTAAGCAAATCTTAGGACACAGTTTGCAATACTTTCCGCGCTCTTCCGAGGGGCGGAAGATAAACAGGGTTTTGCCGTGGGCTACGGTCAGCGACTGCGCGTGCAAAGGACGGCCGACGTACGCGTACTCAAATCTCAATTGGATTTGATCGCCGAAGTCGCGCGCTCGGGCCGCTTCGTTTCGCCGGCTTGGGCGCTGTG
>DATIVW010000193.1:0-1837 GCA_035465595.1 Rhizomicrobium sp.
GGCAGAGAACATCTCGGTCCCCCCGATGGCGAATTACCAGCTCGCCGCCACCGGCGACGAACGCGTCCTTCTGGGCTATGCCGGCTATACCCCCGCTGCGATCGGGGATGCCGCCGCGAAGCTGCGCTCCGCCCTCAAAACCGCCGCGCTCTGAAGCGGCCATGGCAGGGAATAAGCGGGGTATGCCGGCCCTGCCCCGGCGTCGCGCCTGTCCCCCGTCATATTAGTCTTGGAACCCGCCGGAATTGGCGCTAGGCGTGGGCATCGCAGCAAGATTTCGGGCCGTTATGATCCTCCTGATCGATAACTATGACAGCTTCACCTACAACCTCTTCCATTACCTGGGAGAGTTGGGGGCGAAGGTCGTCGTCAAGCGCAATGACGAACTGACGGCCGACGAAGCGCTGGCGATGAAACCGGAAGCCATCGTGCTGTCCCCCGGCCCGTGCACGCCGAACGAAGCGGGCATCTGCATGGACCTCATCAGGAAGGCCGAAGGCAAGGTGCCGATCCTCGGCGTCTGCCTCGGACACCAGGCCATCGGCCAGGTCTATGGCGGCAGCATCGTGCGCGCGCCGGCGCCTATGCACGGCAAGGTCAGCCGCATCCATCATACCGGCAAGAGCGTCTTCCGCGGCCTTAACAACGAGTTCGAGGCGACGCGCTATCACTCGCTCACCATCGCGCCCGAGAGCATGCCCGCATCGCTCGAGGTGACGGCGACAAGCAGCGACGGCGTGATCCAGGGCGTGATGCACAAGTCCTATCCGGTTCACGGCGTGCAGTTTCATCCCGAAAGCATCGCCAGCGAGAACGGCCACGCGCTCCTGCAGAACTTCCTCAACCTGGCGCGGGAATTTTCGCGCGTCCCGGCATGAGCCGGACCGATTTCTGGCCGTATCTCGAGCAGGTCCAAAGCGGCAAGACTCTCGACTACGAACAGGCGGACAAGGCGTTCGCCGCGATCATGTCGGGGAAGGTCGCGGAAGACGATCTGGCCGACTTCCTCCTTGGGATGTCGAAACGCAGATATGCCATTGCCGAGATCGTCGGTGGCGTTCGTGCCATGCGCGCGGCGATGCGCAAAATCAGGGCACCCGCGAACGCCATCGATCTGTGCGGCACCGGCGGAGACGGCCACAATACCTTCAACATCTCGACAGCGACCGGCTTTGTCGTGGCCGCGTGCGGCGTGCCTGTAGCCAAGCACGGAAATCGCAGCGCTTCTTCGCGTTCCGGCACCGCGGATGTTCTGGAAGTCTTGGGTGTCAAGATCGATCTCGAACCGCATGCGGCCGAGCAATGCCTTGCCGAGACGAATTTCTGCTTTCTCTTCGCACCCCATTATCACACCGCGATGAAATACGTCGCGCCCGTGCGCAAACAGCTCGGCATTCGCACGATCTTCAATCTCCTGGGGCCGCTGTCCAATCCGGCAGGCGTGAAACGGCAGCTCATCGGCGTTTTCGATGCGGAATGGATCGAAACGCTGGCGCAGGTGTTGGATGAACTCGGCAGCGAAAAGGCATGGCTCGTGCACGGTGCCGACGGGCTGGATGAACTGACAACGACCAAAGCGACCCATGTCGCGATACTCGACCATAAGACGGTCTCCCGCCGCGACGTGGTACCGGAAGAGATTGGCGTCACGCGCGCGCCGCTGTCCGCGCTCAAGGGCGGCGACGCCAAGGAGAACGCGGCAGCGCTGCTGCGCCTGCTCGGCGGCGAACACGGCCCGTTCCGCGACATCGTCCTGCTGAACGCGGCGGCGGCGCTGGTTGTCGCGGACAAGGTGAACAATCTGAAGGATGGCGCGTTGATGGCGGCAGATGCCATC
>DATIVW010000194.1:0-8527 GCA_035465595.1 Rhizomicrobium sp.
GCCCTATGTCTTCGAGGAAGTGAACCGCCTCAAGGCGGAGGCGCGCGCGCGCAACGAGGACATCATCGATTTCGGCATGGGCAATCCCGACATGCCGACGCCGCAGCACATCATCGACAAGCTGATCGAGACGGCGAAGGATCCGCGCTCCAACCGGTATTCGGCGTCGCGCGGCATCAAGGGCTTGCGCCGGGCGATGGCGGCCTATTACCTGCGCCGCTTCGGCGTGACGCTCAACCCGGACAGCGAAGTCATCGCGACGCTGGGGTCGAAGGAAGGCTTCGCCAATCTCGCGCAGGCGATCACGGCGCCCGGCGACACGATCCTTGTTCCCAATCCGGCTTACCCGATCCATGCGTTCGGCTTCATTCTCGCCGGCGCCGCCATCCGCCATGTGAATGCGACATCGCCGGAGGAATATCTGCGCGGGCTCGATCGCGCGGTGCGCCATTCGGTGCCCAAGCCGACAGCTCTCGTGGTGAATTATCCGTCGAACCCGACAGCGCAGGTTGTCGGTCTCGACTTCTACAAGGAGATCGTCGATTTCGCGAAGAAGCACGAGATTTGGGTCCTCTCCGATCTCGCCTATGCCGATATATATTTCGACGATGCCGACCCGCCACCTTCGATCTTTCAGGTGGAAGGCGCGAAGGATGTCGCCGTCGAATTCCAGTCGCTCAGCAAATCTTACGCGATGCCGGGCTGGCGAATGGGCTTTGCCGCCGGAAACAAGACGCTGATTTCCGCGCTTGGCCGCATCAAGTCCTACCTCGACTATGGTGCGTACACGCCGGTCCAGGTTGCCGCGACCGCGGCATTGAACGGTCCGCAAGACTGCGTCGCCGAGATGCGCGCAATCTACAAGGCGCGGCGCGACGTGCTGGTGGAGAGCATGGCGCGGGCCGGATGGGATATCCCGTCGCCACCGGCTTCGATGTTCGCCTGGGCGCCGATCCCGGAGAGCCATCGCGAAGTCGGTTCGCTGGAATTCGCCAAGCAGCTGCTTGTCCATGCCAAGGTGGCAGTCGCGCCGGGGCTGGGTTTCGGCGAGTATGGCGAAGGTTATGTGCGCATCGCGCTGGTGGAGAACGAGCATCGCATCCGCCAGGCGGCGCGCAACGTGAAGAAGTTTCTTTCCATGCGCAGCAACGAGCATCCGCGCATTCCGGACATGGTGAAATGAGCAAGGCTTTGCGTATCGCGGTTGCGGGACTTGGCACGGTAGGCGGCGGCGTCGCCAGCGTCCTTCTGAACCGCGGGAAAGAACTGGCGCAGCGGGCGGGCCGGCCGCTGGAGCTGGTTGGCGTCTCTGCGCGCGACAAATCCAAAAGCCGCGCCACCAATGTTTCCAAGATCGCGTGGGAAAACGACGCCACGGCGCTGGCGCGATCCGATGCGGACGTCGTCGTCGAACTGATCGGCGGCGAGCACGGCACGGCCTATGACCTGGTGAAGTCGGCCCTGCAGGCGAAGAAGCATGTTGTCACCGCCAACAAGGCGCTTTTGGCCTATCACGGCGCGGAACTCGCGGCGCTCGCGGAAGAGAACAACGTCGCGCTGAAGTTCGAGGCTGCGGCTGCCGGCGGCATCCCCATTGTGAAGGCCCTGCGCGAGAGCCTGATTGCCTACGGCATCGACAGCGTGCGCGGCATCCTGAACGGCACCTGCAACTATATCCTCACCCAGATGGAAGCGACCGGGCAGTCCTTCGCGGACGTGCTGAAGGAAGCGCAGCGCCTCGGCTATGCCGAAGCCGATCCGACGCTGGATATCGGCGGCGGCGACACCGCGCACAAATTGGCTGTGCTCTCGGCACTGGCATTCGGCGTGACGCCCAATCTCAAGAGCATGAAGATCGAGGGCATCGAGCACATCACGCCGGACGACATCAAGTTCGCGCGCGAGTTCGGCTATCGCATCAAGCTGCTGGGCCTTGCACGCAAGCGCGGCGATCATGTCGATCAGCGCGTGCAGCCTGCCATGGTCAAACTGGCCACGCCGCTGGCCGACGTCGAAGGACCGTTCAATGCCGTCGTCGCGAACGCAGGCGAGGCCGGGCCATTCTTCTTCGAAGGTCGCGGCGCCGGTGAAGCGCCGACGGCGGGCGCTGTGGTCGCCGATCTTGTGGATATCGCGCGTGGCAGCTTCGGCGCGCCGTTCGGCCGGCCGGCGAGAAGCCTTGCTCCGAACGACCACCAGCCTGGCCCGCGCTCCTGCGCCTTTTACCTACGGTTCGAGGTGCTCGATGTTCCCGGCGTATTGGCGGAAATTGCGGGCAGGCTGGCAGAATCGGAAGTTTCTATCGAAAGCATGATCCAGCGCGGCCGTTCCCAGGGCCAGCGGGTGGCGATCGTCATGATCACCCATGAATGTCTGGAAACGGCCGTCGCCAGCGCTCTGGCGGTCATCAGGGAGTCCGACAAAGTCGTCGGAAAACCCTGTATGATTCCGATGGAATCCCGTTAAAGAGGCGCCGCTCAAAGGCCCCAGGAGAACAAATGTCCCAACCACTAGACCGCGTGTTTGCGCTGGAGGCGGTGCGTGTCACGGAAGCCGCTGCGATTTCGGCTGCACGCCAGATCGGCCGCGGCGATGAACATGCCGCCGATCATGCCGCCGTTGAAGCCATGCGCCTCGCGTTCAACCAGCTCCCGATAGACGGCACCGTCGTCATCGGCGAGGGCGAACGCGACGAGGCGCCGATGCTCTACATCGGCGAGAAGGTGGGCGCGGGCGGCGTGGCGGTGGACATCGCGCTCGATCCGCTGGAAGGCACGACGCTGACGGCAAAGGCGCTGCCGAACGCGCTCGCCGTGATGGCGATGGCCGAGCCGGGCACGCTGCTCAATGCGCCCGATACCTACATGGACAAGATTGCGATCGGCGGCGGCTATGCGGAAGGCGTCATCGATCTGGATGCGTCGCCCGCGGACAACGTTCTCAGCCTTGCGAAAGCCAAGGGTGTGAAGCCGAACGAGATCCGCGCGCTCGTGCTCGATCGTCCGCGCCACGCGCACATCATCGAAGGCATCCGCTCGACGGGCGCCGCCGTGCAGCTCATCACGGATGGCGACGTGGCGGGCGTGATCGCGACAACCGATCCTTCGACCGGCATCGACATCTACATGGGTCAGGGCGGCGCGCCCGAAGGCGTTCTCGCGGCGGCAGCCCTGCGCTGCGTCGGCGGCCAGATCCAGACGCGCCTGGTGTTCAAGAAGGACGACGAACGCGCCCGCGCTGCCAAGCTCGGCATCAAGGACCTGAACAAGAAGTACACCCTGATGGACCTTGCTTCCGGCGACGTGATCTTCGCGGCGTCCGGCGTCACCGACGGCTCGATGCTGCGCGGCGTCCACATGGACCGCGAATTCATCACCACGGAGAGCATCGTGATGCGCTCCGCCACCGGCACGGTGCGCTGGGTGAAGACGCGCCATTCGCGGAAGAAGGATGCTCGCTGAGGCGCGCATCGCGACTTCGTCCACGGCATTTGGGGTTTCCCGCTCCTTCTCCGGCCGCCGCTGGCGGTTGCGCGACGTTGCGGACGAGCAGGCGCGCGCCCTGGCACTCGCCGGCAACATCAGCGATGCGCTGGCGCGCATCCTGTCCGGACGCGAAGTCTCGGTTGACCAGCTCGAGGACATCCTCAATCCGACCCTGAAGCGGCTGCTGCCCGACCCCTCGGTGCTGATGGACATGGACCGTGCGGTAGCGCGCGTTCGCGCCGCCATCGACGCGGGCGAAAAGATCGCGGTGTTCGGCGACTACGACGTCGACGGTTCCTGTTCCTCGGCGCTGCTGGCCGGCTTCCTTTCCGCGCTGGGCCATGCGACGCGCGTCTACATCCCCGACCGCATGACGGAAGGTTACGGCCCCAATGCCGATGCGATGCGGACGCTCCGGGAGGAAGGCGCCTCGCTCGTTCTTACCGTCGACTGCGGCGCCACCGCCAAGGCAGCGTTTGAAGCGGCGCGCGACGTGGGACTCGACGTGATCGTGCTCGATCACCACGCGGTCGAAGAGCTTCCGCCAGCCTATGCACAGGTGAACCCCAACCAGCCGGGCGATGCTTCCCGCCTCGGATATCTCTGCGCCGCCGGCGTGACCTTTCTCTTTGTCGTCGCGTTGAACCGGCAATTGCGTGAAAGCGGCTGGTACGCAGCGAACAATATCGCAGAACCCGATTTGCGCGATTATGTCGATCTCGTCGGCCTGGCCACGGTCTGCGACGTCGTTCCGCTGGTGGGCGTCAACCGCGCGTTCGTGCGTGCGGGCCTTGCAAAACTCTCCATGCTGTCGCGGCCGGGAATTTCAGCGCTGGCCGCCGTCGCGAAATCCGCCGCGCCGTTCACGCCATACCACCTCGGCTTCTTGTTCGGGCCGCGCATCAATGCCGGCGGCCGTGTCGGCAAATGCACGCTCGGCATGGAATTGCTGCGCGCGACCGACGATGCCGTCGCCAGAGAACTCGCGCTGCTGCTGGATACGCACAATCGCGAGCGTCAGGCGCTGGAAGCGATGATCCTGGAAAGCGCCGTCGCGCAAGCCGCGACGCAAGGCAACACGCCCTTCCTCCTCGTGTCCGATGAGGGCTGGCATCCCGGCGTCGTCGGCATCGTCGCGAGCCGTTTGCGCGAGCAGTTCAACAAGCCGGCCTTCGTTGCCGGCTTCGAAGGCGGCTATGGCCGCGGTTCTGCGCGCTCCATTCCCGGCATCGACATCGGCATCATGGTGCGCGCTGCGCACGAAGCCGGCGTCATCGAGTCCGGCGGCGGTCATGCGATGGCTGCGGGCTTTTCGCTGACGCCGGAGCGGCTCGAGCATTTCCGTACGTTCCTCGTTGAGCAATTTGCAGGCGCGGCGACGGCGCTGGATGCCGCGAACGAACTTCTGATCGATGCCGGCATCGCACCGTCCGGCGCCAACACGATGCTGGTCGCGGAACTTGCCAAGGCCGGCCCCTATGGCGCGGGCAATCCTGAGCCGCTGCTTGGCGTCATGGACGCGCGCGTGGTCTTTGCCGATGTGGTCGGCAAGGACCATGTGAAATTGCGCGTGGCCGGCGGCGACGGCACGCGGCTGGATGCGATCGCGTTTCGCACCGCACAGACACCGCTCGGGCAGGGATTGCTCGCCGCCCGCGGCAAGCGAATCCACCTCGCCGGGCGCTTGAAAGAGGACAATTGGAACGGGCAGGCCCGCGTCCAGCTTCAGGTCGAGGATGCAGCCCCCGCAGAGGCTTGAGCGGACGCTTGCCAAGGCCGGGAGAGGCCGGTATAGCCCGCCCTCCGCGGCGAAAACCGCGAGGGCCCGCGCCCTTCGTCTATCGGTTAGGACTCAGGATTTTCATTCCTGCAAGAGGGGTTCGACTCCCCTAGGGCGCGCCATTTCCGCACGAAAAGCCGCAGGACGCCCCTGGCGGGGTTAATGGCGGCGAAACCTTCCCCGCGAATAATCGCAAGGCTAGGCTCGCTCTGCGTTGGGCCCAACAAAGCCGCTCCCCATAGCGGGGATCCTAGGCCGCTTTTTGGACGGGTGATTTGCCGTGTCGAACCTGATCGACCTGAAGGCGATTTTGATCGTCGCGTTGATCTTCGTGCCGATCGAGCTGTTGATCCCGCTCCGCGCGCGGCAGAAGTTCCTGCGCAAGCACTGGCTGAACGACGTCGTCTACCTGTTCCTGAACGGCATACTCATAAATTTTGGAATGGTTGTCGTCGTCGGCGCCGCAATCGCGGCGATCCGGTCGGGCCTCCCGGCGAGCCTTTCAGAAGCGGTCCAGACCCAGCCCATATGGTTGCAGGTCATCGAGGTGCTGGTTGTCGCCGATACCGGCTTCTACCTGGCGCATCGTGCGTTCCACGCGTTCCCGTTTCTGTGGAAATTTCATTCGGTGCATCACAGCATCGAGGACATGGACTGGCTCGCCGCGCACCGCGTCCATCCACTCGACCAGATCCTGACCAAGGGCGCGTCGCTATTGCCCGTTTTTGCGCTTGGATTTTCGGACAACGCGATCCTGATCTTTTCTCTGATCTACAAATGGCAGGCGCTCGCCATCCATTCCAACAGCAGGCTCTCGCTTGGGCCGCTCAATCGCATCTTTGCGTCGCCGCAGTTCCATCACTGGCACCACGCCAACGAACCTGCAGCGATCGACAAGAACTTTGCCGGCCAGCTGGTCTTCATCGACGCCATCTGCGGCACGCTTCACATGCCTCGTGAGATGCCGTCGCGATACGGCACGGACCAGCCTGTGCCGACGGCCTATCTCCTGCAGATGGCCTATCCGTTCCGCGGGCTGCTCCCATCCAAGCCGCCGGCCGTGTCTCTGGCCGGCAAGGAACCGCAATGACCGACCGTATCGAAGACCTGATCGGGCGCATCGCCATGATCCTCGCCTTTACGGCCCTTGCGGCCTTGCAGGTTCATTCGATCGCGGCCGTCATCCGCGACCAGTCGGCGATGGCACTCTGGCCGCTGGTTCTTGCTTCGCGCGTATTTGGCATGGTCTTTCTGCTGTTCGTCGTCTTTTTCACCTTGCGCAGGCTGCCACCCCGGAAGAGCGCACCGGGCGTCGGGCCACGCGTCGTCGCCATCGCGGGCACGTTCATCACGATGTTCCTCGTCGTGCTGCCGTCCAGCGAGGTCCCGCCCGAACTCAAAATTCTGGCGACGATCCTGATAGCGATGGGAACTGGGCTTTCCGCATTTTGCATTGTCTGGCTGGGACGATCGTTCTCGATCATGGCCACGTCGCGCCAACTTGTCGTCAAGGGGCCCTATCGCTTCATCCGGCATCCGCTTTATGCCGCCGAGTCCCTGACGGTGCTGGGGATTATCATCGCGAACTGGTCGGTATGGGCGGCGCTGTTCGGCATTGTATGGGCGGCGTTGCAGTATCAGCGCGTCCTGAACGAAGAGAGTGTCCTGCGCGCTACCTTTGCCGAGTACGACGAATACGCGAGAGCCGTGCCGAGATTCTTCCCCGATCTTCTCTCCGCCTTTGGCCTGCGGGCCAGCCGGAGTTCGTGACGCGCGCAGTCGCCCAAGGCTTTCCGTCGCCGTGTCTTCGTGCAAAACTCGACATGTCATCTGAACGCGATGGGGAGTGAATGCGCATGCGTCAATCGATATCGAGTCTTGCCGCAGTAGCGGCGATGGCCCTGGCGGCCACGACCGCAACCGCCTTTGCCGATCACGGCAAGGTCGGTCTCTGGCAAGTGACCACCACGGCTTCGATGCATGGGATGGCGCCGCACAAATTTTCATCCGAACAGTGCATGACCGAATCCGAAGTGAAATCGGACAAGCCGCCGGCCATGGAGAAGGACAGCAACTGCAAGATGACCGGCGAGCACATGACCGCGAACAGCTTCGCCGCCGACATGGTTTGCAGCGGGCCCACCAAGGGCACCGGGCACATGTCTGTCGTTTATGACGGCGACACCCATTATTCGGGGCAGATGACGATGGCGATGAACGCCGGCGGCCGGGCCATGAACATGACCAACACGTTCGACGGCAAGTGGGTTTCGGCCGACTGTGGAAAGGCCGCCCATTAGCGACGAAAGCTTGTACGGTGGCGCGGCTTCGCTGGCCGAGATGCTGCGCGCATCGCGCCGGACGGTCATCTTCACGGGCGCGGGCATATCCACGGAATCGGGTATCCCGGATTTCCGCTCGCCGGGCGGCATCTGGACCCGGATGGCGCCGATCGACTTTCGCGAGTTCGTTTCCTCCGCGGACATGCGCAAGGAAGCGTGGCGCCGCCGTTTCGCGATGGAGGAAATGTTTTCCACGGTCGAGCCAAATGAAGGCCATCGTGCCGTCGCAGATCTGGTGGCGCGCGGCAAGGTGAGCCATATCATCACGCAGAATATCGACAATCTGCACCAGCAGTCCGGCGTGCCGGATACGCAGGTCATCGAAATCCACGGCAACACCCGCTACGCCAAATGTCTGCGTTGCGGCGCGCGTGCGGAGTTGCCGCCGATCCGCGCCCATTTCGAGAAGCATGGCGAGCCGCCGGACTGCGCGTTCTGCGGCGGGATCCTGAAAACGGCCACGATCTCATTCGGCCAGGCCATGCCCGAAGACGAGATGGCCCGGGCGGAGGAGGCGACCCTGGCCTGCGACCTTTTCATCGTGCTGGGATCGTCCCTGGTGGTCTATCCTGCGGCCGGGTTCCCGTTGCTGGCCAAGAAGAACGGTGCCCAACTCGCGATCGTGAACCGCGACCCCACGGAACAGGACATTTACGCCGATCTGGTCCTGAACCGGCAGATTGGCCCTACACTGCGTGAGGCTGTTAACGCGCTTTAAGCGGTGGACGGCTTATCGCTAGTATGCGATTCGGATTCGACGGCTTTCAGGAGCACCGCTTGTACACGTTCAACGACAAAGAAAAAGACAACGACAAATCGGAAGACAAGGCGCCAGAGCAGTCCTCGCCAGTCGCACAGGCGCTGTTCAAGTCGCGCACCGTCCTGATCTTTGGCGAAGTCGACATGAAGATGGCCGAGCG